>NZ_CP029639.1:147500-310000 GCF_003268635.1 Paenibacillus sp. DCT19 | reverse complement strand
CTCTAGACTCCAATACACACAGCCCGTTACATTCTCATTTCCAACACACTTATTATTACGCCTGAGATCTAAACCTACCCATCACAATGGTGTCATAGAACTGCCCGTCTGCATGCAATCGATCTCTCTTCATAATTCCTTCGACTTCAAAACCTACTTTCTTATATAGTTCTACCGCTTTATCGTGCGTTCCTAACACGTTCAACGTCATTTTCTGTACTCCGGTTGTATCCGCCCACAGAATAGATATCTCCAGCAGCTTCTTCCCTATCCCGTATCCCCAGAATTCTCTCGCAACACATACGCCAAATTCAATCTTGTGTGCAAAGCGTTTTAAGTCCACTCCCTCACATCTCGCATAACCCACAATCCGACCTTGTACCACTGCAACGAGAAATAGATTTCTCGGCTTCTGTGCATCCACATGGATGATATCCGCAAATCCTGCCTCATCAATATATGCTTCACCCTGTTCGCGATCCATATTATCCGTTTCTCCATCAATCTGCACACGAAGTGAGGATAATTCTCCAGCATCTTTTTCCTCTGCCGATCTGATCGAATAGTTCATTCCTTTTACGTTAAATACCTGTTGTTCAACAATCATAAAAATATAACCCTTCCTCTCTACTGTAGCGACACTCATGATTTACATACGCTATCCAACTTCCGATGGACTCTTACCTGTGAGCATTTTGAACACCTGGCTAAAATACGTCGCATTCCGGAACCCTGTCATCTCACTGACTTCATACACCATGTAATTGCCCGACTGCAAAAGTTCCATGGCCTGCTGGACTCGGTAGCCGTTCAGATAACTCACAAAGTTTTCCCCACTCACCCTTTTAAACAACTGACTCAGATATTTAGGATGCACAAACAGACCCTTAGCGATCGCTTCAAAACTGATCTCTTCAGCGTAATGCAATTCCACGTATCGTTTGACCTGTTCCACGAGTTTATTGCTCTTCTTCTCGCCATCTCTTTCCTCGTCTGCTCCAGCCAATTATGAATAATGTCGTCTAGCCAGCTTATCAGGTTCTGCAGAGCATACTTCGATTGAATTTCTTGCAAAAAACCACCCATAGCGAGCGGAGGTGCCAGCATCGGATAATGTCGATTCCAACTATGAATCAGCGTATCAAACAGACTCACAGCCACAACCTGCACATCCTGAATCCCATTACAGCTCCCTTCATCCAGCAAACTACGGATATGATGCCATACCTCTTCTGCCAGATCAGGCCGAATATCCACCCACGCTTCATTCCATTGTCGCAGCAAAAGCGAGTAATCCGTCACACTAGACTCTACTGCCTCTGACGATTGATAACGATAGACACGGCTGCCTCCCTGGAATTCTGCCGCTTCCAGCGCCTCTCTACTCTCCAGATAAGAATCCATTACCTCGCACAGGTGACCCTTCACACTCCCGATTCCAGCACTCAATTCTAGCTTAAGGTACGTAAAAATCTGATCGATCATCTGCTCCACGAGGGATTGAACCTGCTCAAGGTAGTCATTCTCGGCAAATAACAGCAGCACAAATACGCGATCGGAATAGTCTACAATTTCGACCTGACAATCAGGCATATGTGGAATCTGCACCTTGATGGTCTCCTGAATAATATCTGCTGCCCCGTAGCGTAGCAACTGCCAATCCCGCTCTTTCATCCGCGTTAGAAATCCCGGCCGATTTAGTTGTAAGCTGATGGCGCGTACTGGGGAGCCCTTTTGAATCCCTACATAACTGATACGTTCATCTGGAAGCTCGTCTGCTCGATACCGCGTCGTTAGCAATTCATGCAGAAAGTGTTTGCGCAAATAGGGAAGCACTCGGCCAATCTCCTGTTTATATGTCCGCTCTAGTCGCTCATGCCGCTCCCGTACATCCTGCTCCAGCAATACATCACGCAGCACAGACTCAATCTCCTCCACCTCTGCAGGCTTTAGCAAAAAGTGATTCACACCCCAGCGCATAGCTGCTCGGGCATTCTCGAATTCATCGTATCCGCTTAGAATGATAATCGGCAGATGAGGATGTTCCTTCCGCAATGCTTGCGTCACCTCAAGTCCTGTCATTCCTGGCAGATACACATCCGTCATCACTAGATCAGGTTGAAGACGGTGGAACAGTTCCAGTGCATCTATTCCATTGGCAGCTGTTCCGGCAATACGAAGACCGAGGGAAGACCAATGAATGTGATCCGTTAAGGCTTTGATAATATGCGGATCATCATCTACGAGCATTATTGTCTTCATTTGTTCTCACCACCCAACCACTGATTTAGCTGCTCTTCGGTTTCGATGCGTGGCAACCTAATGATCACTTCCACTCCACCTAGCTCACTAGCACCTATACGTACCCCGTAGTGTGTTCCGCAATAAAGCTGAATTCGCTGATGTACGTTCTGCACGCCTATTCCTGACGTATCTTCCATCCTCCAGCCTTCTGGCAAACCCTGTCCATTATCCAAAATACGAATTACGATACCTGATGAAACTCGGCTCCCTTCTTCTCTAATGTCTTCATGGATATGCACTCGAATTCGAAGCATGTCTTCCTTCGTGTGTCCGTGGATCACCGCATTCTCGATAAAGGGCTGCAAAATAATCTTCGGGATGTAATAACCTCTAACCCGCGGGTCAATCCTTTCCTCATAATCGACGGTAATCGTTCTGCTTGAATGCTGACATAACAACGGGCATGTTCTAATTCATCACGAACGTGAATAAACAACCTGCCCCCGCTCAGTCCGATTCGCAACAGCTTGCTGAGTTGCACGATCATACGACTGATATCCTTCGCTTCATAATCAAGTGCACGCCAATGGATCATATCGAGTGTATTGTACAAAAAATGAGGTTTGATCTGTGCTTCAAGTAAACCTGTCTGCGCTGCCCGTTTGGCACGACTCTCTTCCCTCACCTGCTCCATCAGCGTTGTCAGTTGTGAGGCCATATGGTTAAAACCATATGCTAAATGAGCATATTCCTCCGTAAATGAAAGCTGTACCCGGGTCTCAAAATCACCTTTCTCCAGTTGCCGCATTCGTTTGATTAGCTGACGAATTGGATGAACAATGCGTCGTACGAATAAACATGCAAGTATCGCTGAACACAACAGACCCGTCACAGCAATCGCCAGCACTTTCCACCCTGCTCCTCTAACCGGGGATAGCAGCATATGAACAGGGATGGTCTGCACCAAGCGCCATTGAAGCATCGCTGGGCGGGAATACAGGACAAGCTGTGCACCACCAGATTGCCCAGATACAACTTCGAACCCGTCATCTCCACGCTCGGCATGCTCTTGAATCCAGGCACTATCAATCAGCGGAATAACATTCTGTGTAGCTGCTGTGGAAGATGCCTGCTCCTCAGGTGGAGAATCCCCCATATGCATAATCACGTTACCCGCCGTATCAACCAGCAGCACCTGCCCCTCTAACACCATAGGCATATCTGCGAATCGGCGTACAATGTCGGCGCGACTTAATCGAATGAGAACGTAAGCTACCGTGTTGCCACGGCTGTTAAATATCCGCTGAGCATACCCGATCAGCGAGTGACCAGACTCATTCTCCCTTAGAGGCACCCAGGCTCCATCTGCTTGCTCTAACGCCACAAACCACTCAGCGTCAGCAATCGTATTTACTGGGTAGATCCGATCTTCTGTCGTTATCGTCACACCATTAAAAGCATCCGTGTACAGCTCTACCGACGTAATGCCCTCGCTAACTACAACCGTATGATCCAATATTTTGGAGACTTCACGCCGCTGATGAATTTGTGTCAATCGTCCTTTGCCAGACATCTCCAAGAGAGCAGACAACTCCCTATTGCTGGTAAGTGAATAAGCAGTCCCCGTTACCCCTGTTATAAAATCAAATCCTCGACGGGTGCTCTCATTAAGAAGGGCTAGCCGTGCCTTACTAATCTCGGTGAAAGTGACTGCGGAGAAGGATTGATACGCTAACCACACAATGACAGACACCAGCAACAGGTTAAATACAACAAAGCAAGTCACCATCAACGTGGAGAGCTTGCTTTGTTGCAGCTTCTGATTAAACCATCTGGATAATGCACGTTTCCTCATGGAATCACTCGTTTCGTGTTGGAGTTACCCTTTAAGCCCGGAGGTTGCGATTCCTTCCACAAAGTATTTCTGGCACACGATAAATACGATAAAACACGGCACAAGTGATAGCACTGACATGGCAAACATCGGACCCCAATCGGATTGAGAGCTGGAATCCAGGAACAGACGCAAACCTAGCGGCACCGTATATTTACTTACATCACTCAGATAGATCAACTGACTGAAGAAGTCGTCCCATGTCCATAAGAATGTAAATATCATCGTGGTGACCAGTGCTGGAAACGCAAGTGGAATAATGATCTTGGTGTATATTCTCACAGGGCCACATCCATCAATCGTTGCTGCCTCATCCAGCTCTTTCGGAAGCCCCGGAAGAACTGAACCATGAGGAAAATGAAGAACGCATCCGTTGCGAGCCATTTGGGCACGACGAGAGGTAGATACGTATTTACCCATTCCAGATGATTAAAAAGGATATATTGTGGGATCAGCGTGACATGATGCGGCAACATAATCGTCATTAGCATCAAGCCGAAGCAGATTGCTTTGAAGCGAAAGTTCAGCCGGGCAAAAGCATATGCTGCCATGGAGCAGGAGATAACGTTGCCAAGCACAGCGCCCAGCGACAGCACGATGGAGTTGGTCAGAAAGCGCGAGAATGGATTACCCTGAATTCCCGACCAACCAGTCATATAATTTTGCCAATTCCATTCTTTCGGCCAAAACCAGGTTTCCGTGAAAATCATATGTCCTGGCTTGAACGAACTGCCCAACATCCAGAGGATGGGATACAACATGACAAATGCAATGCCTGAGATCAGCACATGTTTGGCAACCACCCACGTAACGGAATTTCGTTGTCCGATCATGATTTTCCACCATCCTCATAGTGCACCCACAGCTTGCTGCTGCGGAATACCAGCAATGTAAATACCCCGATCAGAACAACCAGCACCCACGCCATTGCGGAAGCATAGCCCATTTGGAAAAAGGAGAATCCCTTTTTGTACAAATACAGAGAGTACATTAATGTTGAATTCACTGGCCCTCCGCTACCGTTACTAATAACGAAAGCCTGTGTGAACGACTGAAAGGATGTAATGAGTTGCATGACAAGATTGAAGAAGATGACAGGTGATAGGATCGGCAATGTTATATAGAAGAATCTCCGTAAAGGCCCCGCACCGTCCACCGCTGAAGCCTCATCATACTCAGGTGGGATCTGCTTCAAGCCTGCTAAGAAAATAATCATGGATGAACCGAACTGCCATACCGATAACAGTACGATTGAATATAGAGCATACTTCGGGTTAGCAACCCAATCCGGGGCTTTTATGCCAACCATGGCAAGCACACCATTAAGCAGCCCGTCGCCACCTAGCATTTTGCGCCATAACATAGCAATCGCCACACTGCCTCCAAGCAGCGTCGGGATGTAATACACTGTTCGATAAATGCCAAGTCCACGTATGCCTTTGTTGAGTAGCATGGCGACAAGTAATGCGAAGATAAGCTTGACCGGTACGGATACAGCAACATACGTGAACGTGACCTTGAGCGACTGGATAAACAGCTTATCCGATGTAAACATCGTCATGTAGTTATCCAGACCGACCCAGGAAGGGGCGGCCAGGATACTATAATCAGTAAACGAAATATACAACGATACCAGCATGGGACCTAGGGTCAGAAATAATAATCCAACAAGCCATGGGGCGAGAAACAGAAGGGCAGCTCCATTATGTGCATATCTTCGTTTCACTCGCCGGGTGGCCACACTCTCGACTCGGGCTTGACTGACCTGTGATGTAGTCATCCTATCGTAACCTCCCCGCAGAATTAGAAAGTCTGGAACGGCTTCACTCGTTATTGACTCGAACCAAGCGTAGCTTTGGCACCTTCAATAAATTGGGCAATGACATCCTGCATGCTGCCCTGACCAAAGGCGATCTGCTCGCTTGTGCTCTTGAAGCTTGTGTCCACCTCAGCGAATCCTTGCGGGTATGGCGGGTCAATCTCACTGGAATGCTTCGATACGGTATCGATGAATTGGAAAATAGCTTGTTCTGCTTCTGGCAGAGTTGGCTGCATCTGCTCACGAATGCTTGCGTTGACTGGCACACCACGTTCTGAGCCCAGAATTGCCGTTGCCTCAGGATCATTTACCATAAAGTCTATGAACATGGCGACTTCTTTTGGATGTTTCGTTTTGGCATATCCGGAGAGAAATTGACCTGGTTTCAGATATTCACCGATTTGCTTTTCATTCACGCCGTGAGGAAGCACTTGGATAGCGAGCTTGTGATCCTGATTTTTGTTCACCTGCTGGAATGTCAGCAATTGGTTAGACCATGCAAAATCCATTGCCGCTGTTCCAAGTGAAATAGGTCTTGTCTCCAGTGCGTTCGTTGTGGAAGCCGTCACCTCCGCAGAAGTTGCGCCTCCGCTCTCACGTAGAGCAGCCCACATCTCAAACCACTGCTGTAACTCCTCACTAGTCGCTGTTAATGTACCTCCGTCAAACAGTCCTTTTCCCGATTGCCGGATAAATACCTCGAACATATTGGTCGCGCCAGAGATGTCGGCAGAACCGTAGAATCCATCCCCTTTGGCTGCAGCAATCTTGGTCGCAATATCTTCAAAGTCCTTCCATGTCCAGCTCTCCTGTGGCTCTTCAATACCTAACTCCTGAAATATGGTAGCGTCATAAACGACACCTGGTGCATTGACTCCTAATGTAATTGCGTATAATTTATCATCAATCGATCCGGCTGTGATCATACTCTGATCATGATCCTTAGTCCGCAGCTCTTCGCTATCTGCATACGGAGTCAGGTCAAGCAAAGCACCGCGCCGAGCAAAATCTGTCAAAAACGCGTAATCCATCTGTACGATATCTGGGGCGTTAGAACCGGCTACCTGCGTGGTCAGCTTATCAAAATAACCATCCCAGCCTGAATATTCAGGTTTAATGGTGATGCCCGGATGTTTCTCTTCAAACAATTTGATCACTTTGGTTGTTAAATCATGTCTGGTCTGTGATCCCCACCAGGTCATACGTAGTTCAATCTTACCTGAGGTGTCTTCTTTGCCTTCTTCATCAGAAGAAGCCGTTGTACCGGAAGACCCTCCAGAACAGGCTGTAGCGAACAATAACAGGGACAGACAGAACAGGGTTACCCACTTTTTCGTGATCATCATGAATGAAATTCCTCCCCTATTTGCATTTATGAAATCGCTTACAAAGCCTATTGTAACGATCCATTGCTGCACATGACATAAACAAAAGTAAGCTTTCCTGTCAAAAAAGTAAGAGGTTATTATACAAAGAGGAATTTCAAATCACTCATGAACCTATGCACCACTGATGAGATCAGCATGTGTGTTTAAGTGGAGGTTAATCTTCATGGATATGGTATTATAGCAGGTTCATTTAAGCAATAGGTTTAAGGCATTTTCAAGAGATAAGTAACCAAAAATAGAAAAACAAAGATACCCATAGCACCCTATGACATACTACAGGGCTATGAGTATCCTAACCTACCTAGTGCCTACGAGTGCACCATCATAACAAAGTGATTCAACCTTTCCGCGATAACATGGACATGCGGTGTGGTTACAATCGTAAAATGATTACACGCCAATTCCTGCGCATACACCTTGCCTAGACTCAAACCATGCCACCCCGAGGGATGGATAACTTGATGCGTATCCGTAGGTTGCAAAGCATACCATAGGTGAATATCAGTCCGTAGTTTGCCTTTCAATATATACTTCTCAATCGCTCTCTGGTTCACAACCATAATGCGTGCATTACGTGTCATCTGCTCGATCGTTAAACCTGGCGGAAGCCTGTTCCACTTCTTGGCTACTGCATAAACCTGGTTCAGATCATGTTCCTCGACTTCATCATCCAGCATTTCCATGGTCAATCCAAGCTGTGTTGCCGCACACATGCTGAGCGACGGCACTGGGTTGGACCGAGAGTCTGATCCGGCTTTTATCGCTTCAGCAGGAACATCGACGATGCCCAGTAGTGCCACCTCATCCCCACGCTGCTCCAGCAATCGGGAGATCTCTACTGCAATGTAACCACCGAACGACCAACCTAGGATATGATACGGTCCACGGGATTGAACCTGATCCATTTCTTGCAGATAGGCTTGAGCCATATCTTCAATGGTCGTTAAGGGTGTCTCTTCCGAGTTATATCCCCGAGCCTGCAAGCCATAGACCGTTACATCATCCTCCAATTGACGTACCAGGTCCAGATAACCCAGCACATCCCCACCTTGGGGTGGATCACAAATAGGGTTTTCTCCCCTCTTCCTGCCTGCAAAGGAACACGAATCTGATTCGTTTCGTGGATGATCCCTTTCTGAATACTGACTGCCAATTGAGACAATGTTGGATACATGAACAGCTGCTTCACTGCAAGTTGCACGCCATACGATTTATTGATTTTGCTAATCAGCTGCATGGCTTTCAACGAATGTCCACCTAACTTAAAGAAATTACTACTCGGCCCAATGGAAATGCCTGATCCGAGTACCTCCACCCATAAGTCACGTAGCCGCGCTTCGTCTTGAGTTAGCTCTGTATCCATTGTAGCTTCGTCATCCCATACAGGGTCGGCCAATGCTTTGCGGTCAATTTTATTATTCGGCGTAAGCGGGAATTGTGACACAAACACCCAATGACTAGGCACCATATGAGCAGGTAATCGCTCCTGTGCATATTTCTCCAGCGGTCCATACTCCCACGTATAATTTTCTTTAAGCACAAGGTAAGCAACCAATGTGCGATCTCCCAGATGGTTGGCTCGTGCATCCACCAATACCTCGTCCACATGGGGATGCTCTGCGAGCGTTGTTTCCACCTCACCGAGTTCAATCCGAAATCCACGAATTTTCACCTGATAATCGGTTCTTCCTAGGAATTGAATACTTCCATCCGTATAATAACGTCCCAGGTCACCTGTCTTATACAGCCGCTCATCGGTATGTAAACGGGACTCTACAAAACGTTCGGCAGTTAAATCAGGCTTGTTCAGATACCCAAGAGCCAGTCCGCGACCAGCGATATAAATCTCACCCTGCACACCAACAGGCACTGGCTGTAGATACTGATCCAATATATATACACGACTGTTGGCAATCGGTCGCCCGATGGAATCCGGCTGTTCCACTCGGTATGGATATACCGTGGCTGCTACGGTTGATTCAGACGGACCATATGAATTATACATCCGGTTATGTTGGTTATATTTTTCAATCAGCTCTGCGGGACACTTCTCCCCAGCTACAATCATCACACGTAGATTCGCAACCTCTTCCTCCTCCAATGTGGCAAGGACAGATGGCGGGAAGGCTCCGAAGGTAATATGCTGTCTTTGTAAAAATGCCCCAAGGTCTTCACCACGCTGATAGATATGAAGACTCGCCCCAGACAATAAAGCCGTCATCGTCTCGAACACCGATCCATCGAAGCTGAATGATGCAAACTGCATGACATGGTCTGCTGGTGTTACCGCAAAGGTCTCGATATTGTCGAGCGCTAGATTAACAACACCCCGATGAGCAATCATTACCCCTTTTGGTTTCCCCGTTGATCCTGAGGTATAGATCACATACGCCAGGCTGTCGGAAGCCACCGTAGATTCCATATCTTCGGTAGACTTCAGACTAATCTGCTCATACTCACGATCTAAACAAATGACATTCATCGAATCCAAAGATAGCTGCTCCAGATCAGCACTGTTGACCACCATGGTATGTGGACTAGCGTCCTGAAGCATGTATGACAACCGTTCTGCAGGGTAACTAGGATCTATAGGCACATAAGCTGCACCCGCTTTGAGCACAGCCAGAATGGATACAACCATCTGCACAGATTTGTCGAGACATATCCCTACAAGATCATGTTCACACACACCACGTTCCTGCATATACCTCGCCAATTGATTGGCTTGCTGATTCAATTGAATATAGGTTAGTTGCACTGCACCACACGTCACGGCCAGTGCATCCGGAGTTTCCTTCACCTTTTGCTGCCACAACTCATGAATGCTGATCTCTGGCACATCACGCTCCGTGTCATTCCATTCCACAAGCTGCTTATGCAATTCTTGCTGAGATAGTATGGGGAGATGACCAACGGCCTCATTAGGCGAATGCACAATACTCTGTAACAACACGCCCAAACTATCAGCCATTCTACTTATGGTCGTCTCTTTAAATAGATCAGCATGATATAAAAAAGTGCCTTTTACACAATCGCCTTGCTCCTGAAGGCTTAGCGTCAGATCAAAGGAAACGGTATCGACCTCCGGTTCGAGCTCTACCAACTGTACTCCTGCCATATCGATCGATGCCTCGGCAAAGGATGCCATGCTGAAAAAAACCTGAAACAGCGCATTATCGGTCGTAGAACGATCCGGCTGCAGTGCCTCTACTATTTTCTCAAAAGGAACCTCCTGATGAGCATAAGCCTCAATCGTACTCTGCTTCACCTGCCGCAAATGCGATCTGAAATCGTTGTCCGCAGAGAGCAGCGAACGAATAACAAGTGTATTGGCAAAAAAGCCGAATACTCCTTCGAGTTCCTCCCGATTCCGATTCGCACTCACGGTACCCACCGATATATCAAATTGCCCACTATATCGTTGGAGTAACAGCTTAAAGGCTGTCAACATAGCCATATATAGCGTTGCGCCTTCTTGTTGAGCGATCTGTCTTAGTGATTGAATCAGAGGTGAATCAACGGTAAATTCCAGTTTTCCGCCACGGGCAGACTGAAAAGGAAGTTTGGGTGCATCGGTTGGAAGCTGAAGGACTTCAGCTCCCTTGAGTTTATTTTTCCAATAGTCCAACTGGGTATCTAATAATGTCCCTTCTAATAGCTCGCATTGCCACATCGTATAGTCCGCATACTGTAAAGGTAGATCCGGGAGAGGTGAAGGCTGATGATGAAGGAAAGCACTGTAAAGAGCCCTCAATTCATTCATGAGTACATTCATGGACCAGCCATCAGAGATAATATGATGCATCATCATTGAGAAAACGAACTTCTTAGGCTCTCGCTCTAACGGGATTAATACCGCTCTGAACAGTGGACCCTCCGACATCTCGTAAGGATCAGCCGCTCTTCTTGATACCCACTCCACAGCAGCCTGCTCATCCGCATGAGCTACTTCAATGACATCGACACACACACGTAGACGTTCCGCCACACATTGGACAGCCGTTCCTTCTTCTTCTCGAAAAAACGTCCTCAGCGATTCATGCCTATCGACCAATTCTTGAACACTGCGTTGGAGCACCTCTAGGTCAAGCTCCCCTTCTAGTCTCCATAACGAATTCATATGATAAGCGGAGCTATCCGGGTCAAGCTGTTGAATAAACCATAGTCTCTGCTGGGCAAAGGATAGTGGAAAAACGTAGACATCATCATGCACTTCATCACTCAGATGTGTATTCAATACAGTTCCTCCTGTCGCTAGGTTTAAAAGGTTATTCAAAAAGTCCGCTTTGGCGGACTTTTCGAACGTACACTTTAAGGCCGAACCGTCTGGACTTTCCGTGATATGCGTTTGATCGGAGTAAGTGTGCTGGAGGCAGGAGGTTGTTGCTCTACCTTACCTGCGAACGCTTGTAGAATCGGCTGACTGAATAAATCGGCTA
Organism: Paenibacillus sp. DCT19; assembly: GCF_003268635.1. Taxonomy (NCBI): domain Bacteria; kingdom Bacillati; phylum Bacillota; class Bacilli; order Caryophanales; family Paenibacillaceae; genus Paenibacillus; species Paenibacillus sp. DCT19. The sequence continues at coordinate 298,216 of NZ_CP029639.1, read as the reverse complement.
ATTTGGCATCAATGCCCTGTCTTGCATTCAATCTTGAGATCATCTGTACAGCAAGGAGCGAATGTCCCCAAGTGCAAAGAAATCGTCATGAATTCCTACTCGGGATACACCTAACACCTCTGACCAAATTTCCGCCATTACCTGTTCCATAGGGCTCTGAGGAGCAACGTATTCCTTCACGCCATAAGCCTCATCACCCACTGGATCAGGTAATGCTTTGCGATCTAACTTCCGGTTCGGAGTTAACGGAAACTCGTCCATAACCACCCATGCCGAAGGAATCATAAAGTGCGGAAGCTTGCGTTTTACATGATCCCTTATATCCTCAATCACAGGAACCTGAGCGTCCCTACCTGTCAAATAAGCGACCAATTGCGAACCATGCTGCTTGGTTTCTTTCACTAATACGAGAGCTGCCTGCACGGATGAATGGCTTGATATCACGGACTCAATCTCCCCAAGCTCTATCCGGAACCCTCGAAGCTGAACCTGATGATCTACCCGGCTGACAAATTCAAGGGAAGCATCCTCATTCAATTTCACCAAATCCCCTGTGCGGTACAGCTTTTCTCCAACCTGGAATGGATGTGGAATAAACTTCTCGGCCGTTAATTCCTCACGATTCAGATAACCAGCAGCAACGCCAACTCCACCAATGTACAATTCTCCAGGAACACCAATCGGAACCGGATGAAGCTGCGGATCTAACACATATAACGTGATATTCGGCAATCCCCACCCAATGGATGGAGCTTGATTATTGGTCTCACGACTAGCCACACGTCCTTCTGTACTAAAGATCGTACACTCGGTTGGCCCGTAGATATTGATATATTCAAACGGAAGATCCGCAGGTGGACGAAGCTGAAGACGATCCCCACCAACCATAATAGATCTGAATACACCGTCCTGAGGCCACGTTAAATCAAGCAATTGCTCGGCAATAACAGGTGGCAAAAAACAACCTATCGTGATGCCTTGGGACAGGAACCACTGCTGTAATACTTGTGCATCCATAACCACTTCCTGCTCCATCAGATGAACACTCGCACCAGCGGTCAGGAACGGCCACACTTCCAGCAACGAAGCATCGAAGCCCATCCGTGAAACCTGCGCACTTCGATCCGAAGGTGTAATACCGAAGCGTTCGTGATGCCAGAAGATCACATTAAGCAACCCTTTGTGCTTCAACATAGCTCCCTTCGGTTTGCCCGTTGAACCGGATGTATAGATGATATAAGCGATATCGTCGGCAGTGGATGCTGGCACAGGATTTCCGTGATTGCCTTGCATCCATGTCTCACTTTGATCTACGTAGATAACCTCAGCTACAGTTGCCGAAGGCTGATCCATAAGGGTCGTTCCTGTAATCAGTATTCCTACCTGGGCATCCTCCATGATGAAACGAAGACGATCCTCTGGATAGGTTGGATCCAGCGGTACATAGCATGCACCTGATTTGAATACAGCGATCATGGCAATTAGCCAGTCTGCAGAACGTTCCATGCAAACGCCGACATTCATTCCCCGTCTAGCTCCTCTGTTCCGCAGCTCATGAGCGAGTTGATTCGCCTTGTGATTTAATTCCCCATAACGTAGCTGCTCGTCTCCGTCAGATATGGCAAGCGCGTCAGGTGCTGTAGCGGCTTGTGCTTCAAACAGTTCGTGAACGCAACGTTCCCAGGAATAATCACGTTGGTTCTGATTCCATTCCACAATAAGCTGATGCTGTTCTTCCGAGGATAGAAGAATAAGCTCATTCATTGCTTGATCAGGATTCGCCACAATTCCTTCTAACAAAATGTGAAAATGCTGTACGAGTCGCTTCATTCCTGCACCAGCAAACAAAGCCGTATTATAGATCAGGTCACCACCCAGCCCTTGCTCCTTCTCCTCCATAATAAGAGAAAGATCAAACAGTGCTGTATTGCCCTGAAGCTCAATGGAATGTACATGAACATCAGGAATACTGAATTCATCTGCAGGTGTATTTTGCAAAGTAAAGAGCACTTGAAACAATGGTGTATGACCGGTATCTCGATCAGGCTGTAATTCTTCAACAAGCTTCTCAAAAGGAACATCCTGATGCATATAAGCCTGTAGCGCCGTTTCCTTCACTTGGGTTAGCAATTGGCGGAAGCTCATGTTCCCTGCAAATTGAGATCGGAGTACAAGTGTATTGGCAAAGAAGCCAATCAACCCTTCGGTCTCCTCCTGATTCCGGTTGGCAATCGGCGTACCCACGGCAATATCCTCCTGTTGGGTATACCGGTGCAGTAGAATCTTCCATGCAGATAAAAGTGTCATATACAATGTCGTGCCTTCACGGCGACTCAGCTTCTTTAGTTCAGCCAGAAGGGGCTCTGCAATATGGAATCGTTCCGTCGCCCCTTCAAATGTCTGAGCAGCCGGACGTGGATAATCCGTTGGCAATTGGAGAACGGACACATCCTGTAGCTGATGCCTCCAATAGTCCAGTTGGCGATCCATCACGCCTTCACCAAGCCACTTCCGCTGCCAGATCGCATAGTCTGCATATTGAATCGGAAGTTCTGCAAGAGGCGTAGCCTCTCCGAGCAAATGAGCTGTGTATAATGCACTCAACTCACGGATAAAGACTCCCATAGACCATCCATCAGAGATGATATGGTGCATAGTCACCCCCAGCACGTACTCTTGAGGCGCTAACTGAATTAAGGCTGCACGCAGCAACGGCCCCTGACGCAGCGAGAACTCCCGATCTCCTTCATCTGTAATCCAATTCATTGCTTGTTGGAGTGCATCTGGGTGATTTTGCAGATCCATATAGGTTAGTACAGACGGAATCTCAGGCTGCACTACCTGTAACGGTTCGTTTCCCTCTCCCGCAAGGAAGTGGGTTCGTAGTGACTCATGCCTTTGGATCAGATCATGGATGCTGCGCTCCAACACCTCCCGTTGAACAGAACCATTCAGACGCCAGAGGGAAGGGATATGATAATTTCGGTTCCCTGGATACATTTGCTCGAAGAACCACATCCGCTGTTGTGCAAAGGATAACGGTACATTCTGTTCACGTGTGACACCCACCATACTGGATGTCGCAGCAACATCCTGCCTACCTTCGGTACTGCGAAGTTCCTGAATCCGCTTCGCCATCTGCGAAAGCACCGGACGTTGGAAGACTTGAGCAAGTGGATACTCAATGCCAAACAGCTTCTTCACTCGGGATACAATCTGGGTGGCTAAGAGCGAGTGACCCCAAGCTCAAAGAAATGATCATGCGCACCAATCCGCTGTAACCCCAGCACGTCCGACCAGATTCCCGCCAGCATCTCTTCCACCGGATGGCGCGGAGCCACATAGTCCTGTGCGCCATATAGCTCACTCGGCGTTGGTTCAGGCAGGGCTTTACGATCTACCTTGCCGTTTGGCGTTACAGGGAAGTGATCCAGTACCACCCATGCCGCAGGCAACATGAATTGTGGCAGCTTCGGCTTCATATATTCACGTAGCTCGTTGACGAGTACCGCATTGGTTTTCCCACGGGAGGCCTCTGGCTGAGTTGCAATATAAGCTACCAGTTGCTTCCCTGTTTCGCCGATCTCCCGTGCCTGCACAATGACGCTATGTACAGCTGGATGACCCACTAAAACCGACTCGATTTCACCCAATTCGATGCGGAATCCCCGGATTTTCACCTGATGATCCGCACGACCAATGTAGCTTAAGGTGGCATCCGCGTTGTATTTCACCAAGTCACCCGTTCGATACAACCGCTCCCCTGAACGAAACGGATGAGCCACGAACTTCTCGGCATTCAATTCCTCCCGATTCAAGTACCCAATAGCGACCCCAACCCCGCCAATGTACAGCTCACCGGGTACACCCCGAGGTACTGGATTCTTGTAAGCATCTAACACATACAACTGTGTATTCGGGAGCGCACCGCCAATCGATGGAGGGGTAAAGCTGCCATCCTCTGCCTCCACCGTAGAAACAGTACTGAGAATCGTACACTCCGTTGGTCCATAGATGTTCACGTAATCAAAGGTGAGATGCGCGGGTGGACGCATTTGCAATCGTTCACCCCCTGCGAGCAGTGCTCGCAATGAACCATTCTGCGGCCAGGTGAGCGGCAATAGTTGCTCTGCGACCACAGGGGGCAGGAAGCAGCTCAAGGTAATCTGCTGCTCTAGCAACCAGTGTTGCAATCCCTCCGGGTTCAGCACGATCTCTTGTTCCATCAGGTGCACACTCCCCCCGAGCAGAGCAACGGCCAGGTCTCAAGCAAGGAAGCATCGAAGCCCATCCGAGCGATCTGAGCGCCGCGGTCTGCCGGGCTTGTCCCAAACCGACCTTGGTGCCACAAAACAACATTCAGCAAGCCTTGATGACGAAGGATTGCCCCCTTGGGTTGTCCTGTAGAACCCGATGTATAGATCACATAGGCCGGATCTTGCGCAGTTGCCCATGGCTCTGGATTAGCTCTGTACTCACTGTAATCACTGTTTTTACTGCTCTCAAGATTCTCGCCGCTATCCCACGTTCCCCAATGCGATTCCCGATCCAAACAGAGCACCTCAACTGATGGCTCTATAGTCAACCGGTTCAGCACTTGCGAATGGGTCACCAACAGCGGGACATTGGCATCCGCCATCATATAAGCCAGTCGTTCCTCTGGATAGGTCGGGTCGAGCGGCACATAGCAGGCTCCTGATTTGAACACGCCAAGCATGCCAACCAACCAGTCAACAGAACGCTCCGTGCAGACTCCCACATAACTCCCCGGACGCGCTCCCCGCTTACGGAGAGTATGCGCCAAGATGTTCGCTCGTTCATTCAGCTCACCATATGTGATCTGACGATCCTTGTCCGTTGCAGCGAGTGCTTCGGGCGCTCTAGCCGCTTGCTCTTCTACCAGCTGGTGTACAAGGCAGCTCCAATCATAGGCTCGATCCGTCTCATTCCAATCGACCAGCAATTGCTGGCGCTCTGGAGCGGTCACCATACCTAACTGAGCAAGTGAACGATCCGGCGTTGCCGCCATTTGGCGCAGCAGTTCCATGAAATGACCGGATAAACGCTCGATCCATTCGGCATTAAATCGGTCGCTTTTATACATCACCTTCATATGTAACTCCGATTCTGCAGGTGAGAGAGATACGGTGATCGGGAAGTTCGTTTTCTCCGCAGCCTTGATTTCCGTAATCCTTACCAATTCCTCTCCTGGCTGGTCGTCAATCGGTGTAGGATAATTCTCAAAAACAAACAATGTCTCGAATAACGGTTGATCCTTTGGCACCTCGCTCCAGTTACGAATATCTACGAGAGAGGTGTGCTCATACTGTCTAATAGTCGACTGTCTGCGATGGACAGACTGGAGCCAATCACGGACAACCTGCTCCCCATCCACTTGGATACGTAATGGTAACGTATTGATGAAGAGACCTACCATATGCTCAGCGCCTTCAAGCTCTGCTCCACGTCCTGAGCTAGTTACACCGAACAGCACGTCCGATTCCTGGCTGTACCGGCTTAACATAAGAGCCCAGGCACCTTGAAGCACGGTGTTCACAGTGATACGGCTCTCAGTAGCTAGTTTTTTGATCGCAGTAGTGTACTCCTCCGGAATGATTAGATCATGCTGAGCTGATGAAGTCCCTTCTTCTGCACTTCCGCCAAGGTTCATTCCGAGCTGAGTTGGTGAATCAAAGCCCCGTAACTCCTGTTTCCAGAACGTTTCAGCCGCCCCAGCATCCTGATTTCGAAGCCAATGAATGAAGTCTCTATAAGGACGCACCTCGGGTAACTGCATGTGTTGCCCACGTACCAACGATTGATATATATGAAGCAACTCTGCCTGTACAACCGAGAAGCTCCATCCGTCAAACAACAGATGGTGGCACATCCACACCATATTGTAGCGCTCATCTTCCCACTGAATTAGGGATACACGCATTAAAGGAACCTTTTTTAGATCAATGCCCCGCTCCTGATCCTCGGTAAGAAAACGTGCCAGAGCAGCTTCTCTGTCTGAGGTTTCAAGCGCTTGCCAATCATGCCGTTCAAGTGTAATCCGTGCTTGACGATATACAGCCTGCAAAGGTTCTGCTGTGCTATTCCAGAGAAATCGGGTTCTAAAAACGGAGTGCCGCTCAATCAAAATGTTCCAAGCTTCCTCCATCTTGTCCGGGTTCAGCGAACCCTCCACTTCAAGATTGATCTGAGTAAGGTACGTATCGTTAGCCTGTATACCCTGATCGTACAGGGAATGGAACAGCATTCCCTGTTGGATCGGCGACAGAGGATAGATATCGACAACATCTTTGTTCTTCACGGTCAGTACTCCTCCTCTAGTTCGTTTGCAATACTCTCCAGTTCGAATTCGGATAATTGGTTATCTTGGAGCACTTGGGACAGCTTATTGACCATTCCAGTATGTTGGACTAGTGCCACAGCCTCTTGGATCACTTCATTAAAATAATCTGCTGCTCTTTCCACGCTACTCTGTGAAAATTGACGGCTGCTATACATCCATTTCAAATGAAGTTCTCCACCTGAAATCCAGCACACCACATCAATCAGATGACCTCGTTCATTATCTGAACCCCAGTCAAGGCTCGTATACTCTTCCGTTTCCTCAAATCCGGAATATTTACCGGACGTCTGGTATTGACCCAGATAATTAAAGCTGGCTATGGGTGCTACAGCATTCTGAGTTAACACGGGATGGTGCTTCAAATAGCGCAAAATGCCATAATCCATGCCTTTGTTCGGAATACGGAGAAGCTGCTCCTGAACATGCTTGATCAGTCCGTCTACTTGATGAACACCACTGAGATTGACGTACACAGGATACATACTGGTAAACCATCCAATCGTACGGTTCAGGTTCAGATCCTCAGCGATCTCTTCACGGCCATGCCCTTCAAGATGAATCCATACATGGTCGCTTGCACTCCAATTCGCTAACGTGCTGGCAAAAGCAGCAAATAAGACCTCATTAACCTGAACATGCAACTGCCGAGTAACTTCCTCTCGCAATACAGTCGTTGGCTCCACCTTCAACGTTCTGAGGACAACTGCCGTATCTACTACCTGATTGCTACCTTGTGCATCGTCTAATTTAAGCTGGAATTCATGCCATTTAATCTGCTCACTGACATGTGTCCAGTACTGCTCAACTTGTTCGGGAATGTTATGGCTTGCATAGTCAGCCAGTCGCTCTGACCATTTCAGGTACGACGTCGTTTTTAACGGAAGACGAACTTTCTGCTGGGACGCCAGCTTCATGTAGATATTCTCCAGATCCTCCATTACAATTCGCCACGATACACTGTCCACGACCAGATGGTGAATTACGATTGCCAGTAGATCTGGCCGTGTGGAACCCATACGCATGTAAAGGGAATGCCACAATGGGCCTGCTTCAATATCCAAACTGGACTGAATCTGATTCAATTCAGACGTTACTGTCGCTTGGATATCCGCATCCTGTACATGAGATAAATCACGAATCGTAAGTTGTACCTCGGTACCTGAGTCACGACAGGTCTGCGTCCATGCTTGTTGTTGGTTGTCCAGGCTAAACGTCATACGCAATGCATCGTGATGAGACTCCAGCAGCTCTAGCGACTGGTGCAGGATATCCAGCTGCAGTGGCTCTCCTACCTTGATCACTACGGACTGATTCCAGTGATTCGGGCTCGCATGTTGTTGTGCAAAAAACCATTCCTGGATCGGAGTTAGCGGCGCTGTACCAGTCACCGATCCCTGATCTTCATTTAAGCTCCGTACCTCTCCAGCCCGAACAGCAAGTTCGGCGATGGTAGGATAGAGGAAGACCTGTTGATTTTTGAGAGCAATGCCACGCTCATTCGCTTTGAAAATCATCTGGATACTGACAATAGAGTCGCCGCCTAGCTCGAAGAAATTATCTGCCACACCGATCTGTGTAACCCCAGAACCTCACTCCAGATCTCACACAGCACTTCTTCAACAGGTGTACGAGGCGTTACATGATTCTCCTTATTGTCATTCTCTTGTGTATTCGGTTCAGGTAATGCTTTGCGGTCTACCTTTCCATTCGGTGTAAGAGGCAACTCATCAAGATGAACCCAAGCGGCTGGGATCATATACTGTGGCAGCTTTTGCTTCATATAGCTCCGAAGCTCTGACACCATCTGCTCCTGCTCACCCTGTAATGTAAAATAAGCGACCAATTGTCTGCCTGTACCTGCAGTCTCTCTTACCTGAACGATGGCAGAATTCACGGCTGGATGCCCTGCCAACACGGACTCAACCTCACCCAGTTCAATTCGGAAGCCACGAAGCTTCACCTGATGATCTGCTCGTCCAACAAATTCCAATGTAGCATCTGTTCGATAACGAACCAGATCCCCCGTTCGATACAGACGCTCTCCAGCCTTGAACGGATGTGGAATGAATGCCTCAGCTGTTAGCTCTTCGCGGTTAAGATAACCAACAGCCAGTCCTACACCACCGATATACAATTCACCCGGTACACCAACCGGTACCAGATTACGCTGACGATCCAGCACGTATAACTCGGTATTGGGCAGAACACTCCCGATGGAAGGAGCCACATTCAGCGTATCTGCCTTCTTCGGGGCTACCGTTCCTGCTGTACAGAGAATGGTATATTCTGTTGGACCATAATGGTTCGTATATTCAAAAGGCAAACCAGCTGGCGGTTGAACCTGAAGCCGATCTCCACCAGTCATCATTGTGCGCAGTGATCCATCGGACGGCCAGCGTTGATCCAAGAGCTGTTCTGCAATAATAGGAGATAAGAAGCAACGGGTAATACCTTCGGCGTTAATCCGCTCTCGAATCGCCTCTGCATCCGCAACGATATCCTGCTCCCAAATATGAATACTCGCCCCAGCACTTAGGAATGGCCACACCTCTAGAATCGAGGCATCGAAGCCCATCCGTGCAGCTTGTGCAGCGCGATCACGTGGGGTTACGTTATACCGCTCGTGATGCCAACGTGCAACGTTGAGGAGACCGCGATGCTTGAGCACAACACCTTTGGGCAGACCCGTCGAGCCTGATGTGTAGATGATATAGGCTGCATCGTCCGGCGTTGCCGTTATCGAAGGATTGTTGTCATTACCACTCCTGAGCCACGTTTCCTCCTGATCAATACAGATCGTTTCTGCCGTCCATTGCAAACGATCCATCAGAACAGACTGTGTAATCAGTAGTGGAACACGAGCATCCTGCATCATATATTCCAGTCTTCCTTCGGGATAACTCGGATCGAGTGGAACGTAACATCCTCCGGACTTAAATACAGCAACCATCGCAGTCAGCCATTCAGGAGAACGATCGATGTACACACCTACATTGGTACCAGGAACAACGCCTCGTCTGCGAAGCTCATGAGCCAGTTGATTCGCTTTACGGTTCATCTCTCCATAACTTAACTGCTCATTCAAGTAAGCTACTGCCAGTTGATTAGGTGCACTTGCCGCATGCATCTCGAATAGTTCATGTACACATTGCTCAAGGGAATAATCCCCCTCAGTGCGATTCCATTCCACTAACAGAAGATTCTCTTCTTCCTTGGATAACAAAGGTAAATGGCTAATAACCTGTTCCGGCGCACTTGAGATACCTTCCAGTAAAATGTGTAGATGCCCTACCATCCGCTGGATGCTTTGCTGATCGAACAATCCTGTATTGTATATCAATTCTCCCGATATACCTTCGCCGCTTTCCTCCATAATCAGAGACAGGTCGAATAATGCAGTTGTGCTTGCCTGCTCTACTGAAGTCACCTTTATGTTCGGAAGTCGAATATCATCTCCAGGTGCATTCTGTAATGCAAAAAACACTTGAAACAGCGGAGTGTAGCTCGGTTCACGATCAGGCTGGAGTTCGCTTACGAGCTTCTCAAACGGCACATCTTGATGCATGTAGGCACCCAGTGCCATTTCCTTCACCTGGGACAACAACTCTCGAAAATGTAAATCATCCGACAGGTGTGCGCGCATCACGAGTGTATTCGCAAAGAAACCGATCAGCCCCTCGGTTGCTTCTTGGTTCCGGTTCGCAATCGGTGTACCTACCGTAATATCCTCTTGCTGACTATAACGGTATAAGAGCACATTCCACGCAGACAGCAACAGCATGTATAACGTTACTCCTTCACGGCGGCTTAGCTGCTGCAAGGATTGGAGTAGAGAAGGCGCTAGCGTGAAACGTACCGCAGCTCCATCAAATGTCTGAACAGCAGGACGCGGGTAATCCGTCGGCAACTGCAGTACCGATACCCCCAGTAATTGCTGCCTCCAGTACTGCATCTGTTGTTCCAATATTCCATCCGCAATCCACTTTCGTTGCCACACCGCGAAGTCAGCATAATGAATAGGTAGCTCTGGCAATACCCGTTCTGCTACATTTCTCAATCCAGTAGATCCATCCAATCCAGCAGATACACCAGTTTCGTCAATTTCATCAGCAATGACAGCTGAACCATCCAAAGCGGAATACAATTCACCCAATTCCCGGGCAAAAATACTCATAGACCAGCCATCCGATATAATATGATGCATCGTCACACTAAACAGATATTCTTGCGGTGCAATCTGAATTAACAATGCGCCCAGAAGTGGGCCTTCCTGCAGTGAAAAGGCTTGATCGCGATCTTCATCAATCCTGTGAAGCGCCTGTTCAAGCGGATTAGAATGACCCTGCCAATCCAGATAAGTAAACACAGAAGGTAACGTCGGTAAAATGTGCTGCACCGGATCTCCGTTTGATCCAGATAAAAAGCAGGTACGGAGCGACTCATGCCGCTGTATCAATTTCGCTAAGCTATTCTCAAGCAGATCTGGCCGCAACTGCCCATGAATTCGCCAAAGGGAAGGAATATGATAACTGCGATTGCCTGGGTACATCTGTTCAAAGAACCACATCCGTTGCTGTGCATAGGACAATGGCAATTCCTGCTCCCGAGAAGTCCTAACAATCTCTTCAGGGGCAATTCGTTCTTCCTGAATTTCCTGAATCTCACGAATGGACTTCGCCATCTGCGAAAGCACCGGGCGTTGAAAGACTTGGGCAAGTGGGTACTCGATGCCAAACAGCTTCTTCACCCGAGATACAATCTGTGTGGCTAGAAGGGAATGACCCCCAAGCTCAAAGAAATGATCATGCGCACCAATCCGCTGTAACCCCAGCACGTCTGACCAGATTCCCGCCAGCATCTCTTCCACCGGATGTCGCGGAGCCACATAGTCCTGTGCGCCATACAGCTCACTCGGCGTTGGTTCGGGCAGGGCTTTACGATCCACCTTGCCGTTTGGTGTTACAGGGAATCGATCCAATACGACCCATGCCGCAGGCAACATGAATTGTGGCAGCTTCGGCTTCATATATTCACGTAGCTCGTTGACCAGTACGACAGTGGCTTTGCCACGGGAGGACTCCGGCTGAGTTGCAATGTAAGCAACCAGTTGCATCCCTGTTTCACCAATCTCCCGTGCCTGCACAATGACGCTATGTACAGCTGGATGACCCACTAAAACCGACTCGATCTCACCCAATTCGATGCGGAATCCCCGGATCTTCACCTGATGATCCGCACGACCAATGTAGCTCAAGGTGGCATCCGCGTTGTATTTCACCAAGTCTCCGGTTCGATACAAGCGCTCTCCTGATCGGAACGGATGTGCCACAAACTTCTCGGCATTCAGCTCCTCCCGGTTCAAGTACCCAATAGCGACCCCAACCCCACCAATGTACAGCTCACCGGGCACACCCCGAGGTACTGGATTCTGGTAAGCATCTAACACATACAACTGTGTATTCGGGAGCGCACCGCCAATCGATGGAGGGGTAAAGCTGCCATCCTCTGCCTCCACCGTAGAAACAGTACTGAGAATCGTACACTCCGTTGGTCCATAGATGTTCACGTAATCAAAGGTGAGATGCGCGGGTGGACGCATTTGCAATCGTTCACCACCTGCGAGCAGTGCTCGCAATGCCCCATCCTGCGGCCAGGTAAGCGGCAGCAGTTGCTCTGCGACCACTGGAGGCAGGAAGCAGCTCAGTGTGATCTGGTGATCCAGCAACCAGTGTTGCAATCCCTCCGGGTTCAGCACAATCTCTTGCTCCATCAGGTGCACACTGCCTCCGGAGCAGAGCAACGGCCAAGTTTCCAGCAAGGAAGCGTCAAAGCCCATCCGCGCGATCTGAGCGCCGCGGTCTGCCGGGCTTGTCCCAAACCGACCCTGGTGCCACAAAACAACATTCAGCAAGCCTTGATGACGAAGGATTGCGCCCTTAGGCTGTCCTGTAGAACCCGATGTATAGATCACATAGGCTGGATCTTGCGCAGTTGACCATGGCTCTGGATTAGCTCTGTACTCACTGTAATCACTGTTTTTACTGCTCTCAAGATTCTCGCCGCTATCCCACGTTTCCCAATCCGATTCCCGATCCAAACAGAGTACCTCTACCGATGGCTCTATAGTCAACCGGTTCAGCACTTGCGAATGGGTCACCAACAGCGGGACATTGGCATCCGCCATCATACAAGCCAGTCGTTCCTCTGGATAGGTCGGGTCGAGCGGCACATAGCAGGCTCCTGATTTGAACACGCCAAGCATGCCAACCAACCAGTCAACAGAACGCTCCGTGCAGACTCCCACATAACTCCCCGGATGCGCTCCCCGCTTACGGAGAGTATGCGCCAAGACATTCGCCCGTTCGTTCAGCTCACCATACGTGATCTGCCGATCCTTGTCCGTTGCAGCGAGTGCTTCGGGCGCTCTAGCTGCTTGCTCTTCTACCAGCTGATGTACAAGACAGCTCCAATCATAGGCTTGATCCGTCTCATTCCAATCGACCAGTAGTTGGTGGCGTTCTGGGGCAGACAATAGCTCAAATTGATCCAAAGTCTGCTCTGGATTAGCCATGGCCTGTTCAAGAAGCCGCTGGAAATGACCTACCATGCGAGCCACCGTTTCTTCGTGAAACAGGTCGGTATTATATTCGAATAAGCCACGAAGTCCGTCGTGATTCTGCTCCATCGTCAGCGACAGGTCGAACAAAGATGTTCTCCAATCCACCTCTATTGCTCCCATCTCAAGCGTGTCCAACTGTAGAGTGACATCATCGTTCTCTTCCATCGTGAACAACACTTGAAATAGTGGCGACACACCCGGATCTCGATCGGGCTGAAGCTCCTCGACCAGCTTCTCGAACGGTAGATCCTGATTTTTGTATGCTAACATTGCCTCGTTCTTAACCTTCTGCACCACTTCAGCAAAACTTGTATTTCCCTGAAGCGAAGTTCGCATCACAAGTGTATTCACAAACGATCCAATGAGAGGTGTGACTTCCTGTCGTACCCGATTGGCAATAGGTGTACCTACAGCAATGTCCTCCTGCTGGCTGTAACGGTACATTAGGGTTTTGAACGCAGATAGAAAGATCATGTAAAGTGTCACTTTATGCTCACGACTGTATTGCTGGAGAGACTTCTCCAGTGTAGATGACAGGCTAAATCTAGCATGATCTCCCCGATACGTCTGTACAGAAGGCCGGGGGAAGTCAGTTGGAAGCTGCAGCATCTGTACACCGTCCAGCCGCTCCTTCCAGAACTTCATCTGTTCACTTGCCTGCTCACTCTGTAGCCAGTCTCGTTGCCACACCACATAATCACTGTATTTGATATCGAGCGGTGCAAGTGTGTACGAGCTTCCCTTCACCATCGTGGAGTACAGTGTTGTTAACTCCTCGGACAGCAGACGGATCGACCAGCCATCAGATATAATGTGATGCATATTGACGAGCAGTACATGATCATTCTCGTCAACCGGGAGAACAGCAGCCCTGAACAACGGACCTTTTCCAAGATCAAAGACACGATTCTTCTCCTGCTCCACACGCTCCACAATCGCCTGTTCAACCTCTTGTTCCTTATCCAGGGATAACCGTTCCAGCTTGAACTGCAGCTGAGGCTGAATTGATTGAACAACTTGACCATTCATATTGTGAAACGTAGCGCGGAGTGAATCATGACGATCCACAATCACCTGAAAACACCGCTCAAGCACTTGCCAATCCAATGAACCACGAATACGCCAGTTTAATGAAATGTTATAACCGACATTCACTGGATCGAACTGATGTATGAACCAGAGTCGCTGCTGTGTATATGAAAGTGGGAAGTACTTCTTCTCACCTTTCTTTTGCAAAAGCGCTTTGAGTAGTTCTCTCTTTTGTTCCATTGAGGTCTCAATTTTATCCAAGATGCTGATCCTCCTCTAATAGAGCTGCGAGTAATTCCTCGACTTCCTTCTCAGTTAATGCATCCACAACGATATCCGTAGTCTGTTCGCGTTGGATTGCTGTGAGCGGTGTTGACGTCAATTGCCAGTCATGGTGCGTTTCCTCGATATATGTTGCCAGTTCATGAACGGTAGGATGGTCAAAAATATCACCCAACGGAATTGAGATATGGCAAGCCTGCTCTACCTGGAACAGGAATTGTGTAAGCTTCAACGAATGTCCGCCGATCTCAAAAAAGTGATCATGGATTCCCACTTGTTCCAGTGACAGCACATTAGCACATATCTGGCATAGCAATGCCTCCAAATCTGTGGTTGGTTCAACATAATCATTTGAAGGCGTAACATGTGATTCATCAGGTTCCGGCAAGGCTTTACGATTGATTTTGCCACTTGGCGAGAGCGGCATAGAGTCCAGCTCGACCCAAAGTGTTGGGATCATATAGTAAGGTAACGACTGGCGTGCAAACTCTCTTAGTTCGGACACTGTAACCTGCAGTCCACTTTTGACTACAAAATAACCTACCAGCTGTTTGTCCCCAGGCACCACTTCGTTCACAGTAACCACCATGGAATCCACTGCAGTATGCTGGTGCATGTACTGCTCGATCTCATGCAGCTCAATGCGGAAGCCCCTGACCTTCACCTGATAATCGGCTCTCCCCAAATACTCCACATGTCCGTCTGCTCGATATTTGGCTAAGTCTCCCGTCTTGTAGACACGTTCTCCCGATCTATAAGGATGCGTAATAAACTTCTCCGATGTGAGCTGCTCCAAGTTGTGATACCCTCGTGCAAGGCCTTTGCCGCCGATATGCAGCTCACCAGCTACTCCGATCGGAACCGGATTCAAGTATGGATCAAGAATATACAGTTCTGTATTATCAATCGGCCGGCCCAAATCTACGGTATCTGCATGCGTCAGATCTCGAGCAAGCGACCAGACGGTGGTTTCTGTAGGACCGTAGAGGTTGAAGATTTTCCCTTGGAATCGGCTTTGTAATTGTTGCAGCAGAGCCATCGGTAGTGCTTCCCCGCCTAACATAATTCCGGTCATTCCACTTAACCGTTGCTCCATCTGCTCATCCACCCATATCTGTTGCAGACGTGAAGGCGTAAGCTGCATCCAGTCTGGTGACGTACGCGCTAGAAACTGGTTCAGCGCATGAATATCCGTCTGCTCTCTACCTGAAGCTAGGGCTACTTCCATTCCAGCGATAAGGGGTACGAGTGCCTCTAGAGCAAATATGTCAAATGATACGGTTGTTAGCGCAGCAATGCGATCGCCCGTCTTGAAATCAAGCAGTCGGATCATGCTATGGGCAAAGTTAGCAAGTGCTTCATGGGTGATTTCCACCCCCTTAGGTCTGCCTGTGGAACCCGAGGTATACATGATATAGGCCAAATCCTGCAGGTTCGTGAATGAAAGACGATCCTCATCCTGGTGATTCGTTTCCATAGGCGGCACTGACATAACATGACCTGTGTAATCCTGTGGAACCTGCATCGAACCATCACATAAAACAAGACTGGCTCCACTGTCGCTTAACATATAGCTAATCCGATCTGCCGGTAGGGCAGGATCAATAGGAACATAAGCACAACCTGATTTCATAATGCCAAGTATGCCAACCATCATCTCCATGGAACGTTCCATATAGAGAGCGATACAGCCACCTGACTGCACACGCTCAAGCAATCGAAAGGCTAGCTGATTACTCCAGCTCTCTAATTGCTGATAGGATATACCGTCCTCTCCAAAGGTGAGCGCAGTCTGAGCTGGCGTCTGCATAGCCTGCAAACTGACCAATTCCGGCAATGCAACTCTTCCCGGGAAGATTCGTTCCGTCTGATTCCACTCCTGAATCATAAGCTGATGCTCTGCCTCTGACTGAATCGAAATATCTTTTAATTGAAGCTGAGGTTGTGCAACAACTGTCTCCAGTAGTGTTACGAAATGATCCTTCATTCTTACAATGGTTGCTTCATGGAACAGATCCGTATCGTACACCCATTCCCCCGTCAATCCGTGCTCGGTTTCCTTAAACGTGAGGGATAGATCAAATTGAGCAATGCCATAATCGATCTCGCATAATTCCATATTGAGATGAGGCATAATCACCTTTTCGTCCGGCGTGTTATGTAGTGCAAAAAACACTTGAAAGAGCGGTGAGGTCTCTCTCTTCCGTTCCGGTTGCAGCTTCTCAACTAATTGCTCGAATGGATACTCCTGATGGGCATAAGCCTCAATGGATACCTTCTTCACCTGTGCTAACAGATCCAAGAATGATTGCTCTGGCGAGACATGTGTACGGAGAACGAGTGTATTCACAAAAAGTCCGATGAGCTCTTCGGTCTCAGGCCAGTTTCGATTCGTAATGGGAGAACCGACTGCAATATCCTCCTGATAGGTGTAGCGATACAACAACACATTGAAAGCAGATAACAGCGTCATATACAAAGTCGTTTCTGCCGTTTCACATACACGCTTCAAATCGTTGTTTAATGAATCACTTATATGAAACGCAATTATTTTCCCACTTCGCTTATTCTGCTGCTTAGACTTACTTCTATCTGTAGGCAAGGATAAAGGTGTCAGATCAGCTAATTGCTTTACCCAATATTCCTCATGTCTGCGAAGAACATCGCCACTTAACCATTGCCGCTGAATATGGGCATAGTCTTCATACTGCACCTTTAACGGTTCAAGCGACGTAGGACGGCCCAGCAGGTAATCTCCGTACAGCAAGCCTAGTTCCCTAACAAATAGCTGAACGGACCATTCATCGGATACAATGTGATGCATGTTGAGGAACAGCAGGTACTCCTCTTCCCCTAATCGGAACAAACGCAAACGAACTAATTGTCCTAAGGTCAAATCGAAAGGGCGCTTTACCTCCTGCTCCATCCATTGTAGGGCTTCGCTATGAGTAACAACTTTATCTTCATACGTAAGAATTGAATCGTCAGCAGATATAGGTACAGTTGCATAACCAGGTTCTCCGCCGATATTCGGATACTTACTCCGAAGGATATGATGCCGTGATAGGATTTGATGAATTGCTCGTTTCAGTGCATCAAGATTCAGCGATCCCCTCACATCCCACACATAGGGCATATGATCACTGTAGGAATCCTGATGAAGCTGATGTGTGAACCAGAAGCGCTTTTGGGCAAAAGAAGGCTCTGGCTTCGCTAGATTAGATTGGGCTAGCAGCGCTGGTCGCAACTCCGATTCATTACCATTCAACAGTCTGCCATCAATAAGCTCTGATACGCCCGCAATGGTTGGTCGCTCAAAGAACTCTGCAATCGTCATATCAATAGGATAGGACTGTCGCATGCGAGCAATAATTCTTGTAGCTAATAGAGAGTGCCCACCAAGCATGAAGAACGAATCATGTAGCCCAATCTCACTCAGTCCAAGGACATCAGACCATATAGCAAGCACCTGTCGCTCCGTAGGCCGATATTCCGAGAGGTTTCGCTTCAAGGAATCCTCATGTTTTCTCTCAGGCAAAGGCAAAGACTTTCGATCCAGCTTGCCATTAGGCAACAATGGGATATTGTCTAGCTCCATCCAGAAGGAAGGCATCATATACTCAGGTAAGCGATCTTTCAAAAAAGCATATAGTTCCTCTGTACTCACTGCACCGGTGCGAGGCATTTTGGGAACATAATAGAGCACTATCCTTTTGTCATCCGGCGAAAATTCATGAACCGTTGCTACGATATTTTTCAGTAAGGGATGCTGGGATAATAAAGCTTCAATCTCACCAAGCTCGATGCGGAATCCACGGATTTTGACCTGATTATCGATACGACCTACGATCTCCAGGCAACCATCGTGATGATAACGTACTAGATCACCGGTCTTGTACATACGAGCCCCCGGTTCAAACGGGTTGTCCAAAAATACGGAACGATTCAAGTCAGGTTGTTGCAAGTATCCATAAGCCACGCCTTCTCCACCGATGTAAAGTTCCCCAGCAAACCCAGGCGGCATAAGTTGCTGGCGCTCATCAAGTACATACATCCGAGCGTTAGGGATAGCGTATCCCGCTGGAATGCGGCCATATTCCTCTTTCATCTGGCTCATGTCAAACAATGTGGTCGTAACCGTTGCTTCTGTGGGACCATACGTATTGATCAACCGGATCTGATCTCCGGCTAGCTGAAGCCACTTTTGGTAAATGACCATAGAAGGTTGTTCGGCATTAAGCAACACCATACGCAGGTTATCAGGCAAAGGAAATCCGAATTCTCCGCAGTCCTCCACCCAACTATGCCAAAACGCAGTAGGTAGGCTTAATACGCTGATGTGCTGTTCAATGATATAGTTCGTAAAATCGGAATCTGGATATCGATATGGATCAGGGACAAATACAACCGTTGCACCACTCAGCCAGAACGGAAAGATTTCTTCAATCGTGGCATCAAAACTAATCGGTGCAAACTGCAAAACTCGATCCGCTGATGATATGTCCAAGGCATGAATAATGGAGTACAGATAACCGGTCAATGAGCGGTGACGAATCGCTACTCCCTTCGGAAATCCGGTTGATCCCGATGTGAAAATAACATAAGCAAGCAGATCAGCGTGTGCCTTGTGCTGGTAGGTCATAGCTTGAGAAGCAATACTGTCCTGTTCTGTCCTTAAATGAATCTTGGTTACGTCACTTCCCAGTTCGAGGTCTGCCTCATCTATAATTAAAAATCCTAGCTCCGCTTGCCCTGCCATATATTCCAGCCGACTTACAGGATAACTGATATCAAGTGGCACATAGGCTCCACCACATTTCAGAACAGCCAGCTTGGCCACAGCCATATGTATGGACCGACTCATATATATGCCAACATGATCACCAGGAACCACACCCCTGGTCTCCAAATAATTTGCCAGCTGGTTAGACGCTTCCGCAAGCTCACGGTAACTCAAGCGGGCATCCAGTGACTCCACTGCTATCGCATCCGGTGTACTCTGGGCTTGAAGATCAAAAAGCTCATGTACACATTGATCCTGAGGAAACTCAAGGTGCGGCGCAGACCACTCCGATAATAGCTGCTCTTTCTCGTATGGAGTCAAAAAAGATACCGTATCTACATCCAGGTCAGGCTGCTTAGCAATCTGAGCAAGCAACGATACAAGATGCTCACGCATGCTGCTTATCTTGTCCTCATCTAACGTACTACCATGATTTAATAGCTGTACGTTACACGAAGCCTCTGTCACATTCCATATCAGCTCAGCAGAGAATGAATGTGCAGGCGATAATCGCGTATTAACTTCGGCTGGCTTCGATTCTTTCCTGACTAACCCTAGCGCATCCTCAATGTTGAAAAATACTCGCATCGTCAAAGTATCAGAACACTTCTCCGTTGTGGCATTCCCCTCTGTCCAAGACTCCAGACACAGGCTAGCTTGTTCAGCAATCTTTCTAAACCGTTCATTAATCTGAGTTAATAACTTCGAAAAGGAGATGTCTGTTGTAAAAACGGTGTTTACCGAAATCATATTCTTCAGATCGTCTCCAGAATACGAGGTGTAATCCGTTGCTTCATCCCGCGGGAAAACGAGAGCGATATCCACCTCATCCTTACCGGAATATCGATGTAAGAGAACCTGTACAGCTGCTAGTATCATCATGCTCATAGAGGTATCCTGTGCCTGGCATATCCCCCGCAGCTCTTGTATTAATGAATGATCCACATCCAGAAAGGAGATGCTCCGTTCAGAATAAATCAACTCTATCCGCTCCCTTGACTATGATGATCCATTACACGAATGGAGGTATCTGTCTCATTGAAATCTACCGACATTAATCAGCAAGGATATGTTCGCCTGATGGACGAAGATCTTTATTCATTTTCTTTTCCTTAAGTCGATCACGATTCTCCCGTTTATCCTTCAAGGTCTCAGCTCCACTATTTCTGAAGGCTTCCCTCTTGGAATATCTCTCAAGCTCATCCGGAACGAGACTTTCCTGTTCATCCCCGTTGTAGAAGCTAGAGACGCCTGTCGTTCGATAGGCAACTGAATTGCCATAATATGCATCGAAGTAGCGATCTGCTGTACCCTCTTCATAGTTGCGAGGCTCAGGGTAGGCTGTAATTACACCTTCAAAGTTCCGTAGAATGGTTTTGCCAGGTGATTGAGAAACGATGTAGTTAGGCTGAACCGGAATTTTGCCCCCACCGCCTGGAGCATCCACCACAAAGGTAGGTACGGAATAACCCGAAGTATGTCCTCTGAGAGACTCCATAATCTCAATTCCTTTGGAGATCGTTGTCCGAAAGTGACCAATTCCCTCCGATAAGTCGCATTGATACATATAGTAAGGACGAACTCGCATCTTGACGAGGTCCAAATTTAGTTTCTTCATAATGTGGCTGCTATCATTGATTCCTTTGAGTAGTACCGACTGATTGCCCAATGGAACACCTGCATCTGCTAACATCTCACAGGCTCTTCTGGCTTCGTCTGTAATTTCAATTGGTGTATTAAAGTGGGTGTTAAGCCAGATGGGATGGTATTTCTTAAGCATGTTGCACAGATTCTCGGTAATGCGTTGTGGAAATACAACTGGGGCTCTCGTGCCGATTCGGATGATCTCGACATGTGGAATTTTGCGTAGCTCACTGATGATGTACTCTAGAATCTTGTCATTGACCAGCAATCCGTCGCCTCCAGATAGAAGCACATCCCGCACGGCTGGTGTGTTACGAATGTAGGCAATCGCATCTTCCATCTGTTTCTTGGGAACTCCCATTCCGATCTGACCAGAGAAGCGTCTTCGTGTGCAATAACGGCAGTACATCGAGCATTGATTGGTAATTAGGAACAGCACCCGGTCAGGATAGCGATGGGTTAACCCTGGAACTGGTGAATCATCATCTTCCGCAAGAGGATCTTCGAGGTCGTAACTCATCATCTTCATCTCTTGGGATATCGGAACACTCTGCTTACGAATAGGGCAATCGGGGTTATCTGGATCCATCAACATAGCATAATAAGGCGTAATATTGAGTGGAATCGTCTGAGCGGAAATCCGAACACCTTCTTCTTCATCCGGTGTTATACGAATAACTTTCTTGAGTTGATCCACAGTTTTAATTGTATTGGTCAGTTGCCATATCCAATCATTCCAGTCCTTCTCTTCGACGTTCTCCCATAATTCGACTTCCTGATAGTGTCTTCTGTGCTGGGCGGCTTTATCTGGCATTTCACGTTGAGTGTACAAAAACATCTCTCCCCTTCACCATACCTAGTTATGTGATTCATGACTACTTAGCATCGAAGACTACGACTACTCTACAGAAACATCGAAAATACCCTTGTGCATTCATCAGTGTATTCATAGGTACATTCATATGCATCGGAGTACATCAGCGATGTACTCTATAAGATTTATTTGAAATAATATACAAATATATCTTTAAGACCTATTGTAACCATATTTTACTATAATTGAAATAGGAAATTACAAATTCATAATATTGATTACTTAATTTTACATTTTTCTCGTAATTGACTTATCATTCGTGTTCAATTCATCCCGTTTTTTCGTACCAAGAAGATAGATGAAAGTAGACTTTATTAGGCATGTGCATCCTTCACAGGTTCATGATACGAGGTTGGAGTAGCGACTGTTTCTGATAATTCAAGCTGATCAATGGACGGTAACTTCCGAAGCACACCGCTAACGAGCCAATACATACCAAAGATCACCATCGCAATGCCACCAAGTAAAATGGAATACAGCGGGCTTATCGAACCAATTGCTCCACCCACCAAAGCTCCAATTGGCATACTAAACGCTGCGGCACTGGATACAACGGTAATGACTCTACCAATCATAGAGGTCTCAATCTGTCTTTGAATGGCGGAGAACATCAGTACATTGAAAATTCCAATCGTTACAAACCCTGCACCATAAAGTGCGATGGATGGAATCACTGGCAATAGGCTTGCACCGACCCATAATAACCCTGAAGATACGCCGCAAAGCACCGTCAGCTTGCCAAAAGGGAATTTACCAACACGCGGTGTAATAATGGCTCCACATAACAGCCCAACGGACATTGCCGCCATATAATATCCATAGTAGGATTCACTCCCACCTTGCATCAAGGCGAATGCCGGAAGTGTGGCGAACATCGCAGCAATGAAAAAGTTAACAAAGAAGCAGGCCACGACCAGATGAGGGATAATCGATGAACCGGTGATATAACGGATTCCAGCCATAAAGTCTTGCTTGTAATTTTGGAGCCATTTACTGATCTCAGGCTGCTCCTTCTCATCGGTATTTTGAAAATCAAAACGATACAGGGTGTAGATTAAGGACGTACACAAATGACATATTGCCGTAATAAGAATGGCTTGCACGGGGCCGATGAATGCAACCACGATGCCCGCAACAGCGAGAAATACAATGTTCATACTTTCCCGGAGAGTGTTCAGATATGAGTTAGCCTGTACCAGACTGTCCTGAGGTACGATACTGGGGATGACTGTAGATTCTACGGGGTAGGTAAACTGTGAGATCATAGCAACGATAAACAATACGAGAATGCAGTAAAATACGTTCAATCCAAATAATACAGCAAAGAGCGGAATCGAGAACAATAAGGCTGACTTTAGAAATTCACAGAACACGAGACTTTTTTTGTACGATACGTAATTGGCAAAGGGGGCAATCAGGAAGCCTAAACAATCCGCAGCACTGATCGCAAAATAGGCTAATCCTGAATAAAAAACATTGCCGCTGATCGCAAGGACAAGCAGCATGCCAGCCACCTCGTACACACCCGTTCCAATGCCTTTAACGAACATACCAGACAATAGAATATTAAAATTCCGATTGAACAAACGCGTACTCAAGTGATCTCCCCCTCATCATACTCTTTGGCTTCAAAACTGATCTGGTATGCGGTTCTGTCTTGTTTAGACGTTAGTGACTGCTGTGTATATTTGTAGAACAACTCGGAGATTTCGTCACTTAAAGCAGCCAATTCTGCCTCTGACAGCATGATGTAGTTATCACGCTTAGCCCGAAATTGTCTCTTCACCTGTAGTTCTGAATCATTGACTCGAAACAACGTCGCTTTGGCTCTGTAAAATTTCTCAACGATTCCTCTCGAAACCTCCGTATGTACCAGCTCCAAAATCTCATGCTTAAACAATTGCTGGATGTGATAATACGTTGTACCGGGGTCTTTATCCAACCGGTCTGCCACCTGCTTGGACGTCATCGGCTGCTCAGATAACAAAATAATGATCTCGACCCGGAACGGATGCGAAATAATCTTCTGTTGCTCCAACGTGATATCCATCGGCTGCAATGTTTCGTCTGACATAGTCGTTCACCTCTATAACTTTCATAATGTGAAAATTAAAGCAGTAATTAAACTATATAAATTGAACTAAAAAGATTCACACTGACCACTCCGATGACAGAACAACCTTCCGATCGCTGTTATCCCCAGATTTTTCTGATTCCCTTTTCCAAAGGGTAAAATCCGGGGATAAAGACGAACGCTCCGCTTCTTCACGTTATTTCCGTCCTCTTCGTTCTTGTGTAAATGTCTAGTCAATCTATATAGTAATTAAATCAGCGTTTAAATCGATTTATAAATCTAAATCGTGTTGGAAGCATCATATCAACCCATGGAACAATTTGTCAATTATTTTATAAAAATAGCCTTGTCACCGATCTCCAATAGAGAATCCGTAACCAGGCTAGATAGAACATATAGAGCTACACGGAGCACATAAACTGAGATAGTACCCAGAGATACATACCACGTATCACTTCAACAAACTAGGAATGCAGTGCGGTCTTGGTCTGACTCGCAGCAGATTGACTTAAATGCCCTTTCATTCGAGCAAGCTCTGTACCCGCCAGCATCATAATTCCAATCCCGTGGTTGTCGTTGGTGACGGTCAGTAAATCCTTGTTGTAATATTCTGCTGTGAATGCGTATCTCGATCCACTACATACCCCATGAACATTACCTTGGCGGTCAATCGCATACTTCGTTAATCCATTCCACGCCTTCTGCGCCGCTAGAATATAACGTTCGGGATGATGGAACCATCCAAATCGAACACCTCGGGAAAATCCATAAGCAAACATGGCTGTACATGACGCCTCCAGGTACGTACCTGCATCATTTAGTACCTGGTGCCATAACCCACTCGGGTCTTGAAGTGCAGCATACCCCTCACACAGTTCATTATAAAAATCAATCAACGCTGGGCGATCCGTATGTCCTTCAGGAAGAGCCTCCAGCACCTCCGTTAACGAGAATAGCGTCCAACCATTTCCCCGTCCCCACGGTACTCGTGTCGCTTGCCCATATTTGAAGTCATATACATGGGCCATGATCTTGTAATCAGACATAAATAGATACTTACGATATAACAAAAACTGTCTTGCTGCCTCATCCAGAGCCGCTGTATTTCCCGTCAAACGGGCATAACGAACCAGAAACGGTGTGCTCATATACAGATCGTCCGCCCACATCGTGTTCTCAGCATACTCCCCAGTGCACTCGCGGTAAAAAGCACCATCCTCCCGGCGTTCCAAGCGAGATAACATAAAGTCAGCAATCCGCGCCGCAATCGGGAGGGCTGTCGGTTCCCTATGCTCTGAATACGCTTCCAGCATCGCTGAGCCAAACGAACCACAATTGTCCAACATCTTGAGCATTACGAGCTGCTGGTTTACCGCCGGGAATCCATATTGCTCACGATCCCACAACGAATATTCGTACATTCGAGTACATGTCTGTACATGTTCAGCCGCATACCGCGTAATATCCGGTCGCTGTAAATGACGACCAGCCTGTAACAAGCCATATACGGTTACACCGAGTGGATAATCCCAACGTCCATAGTTGGTCACGCTACCTACCGTCCACTTGTTACTAAGCATCGCATTCTCATAGTACGGACGTACCCAAGCATCTGGACGATCCAGTCGCCAATACGTTTTCTCCTCTGATAAACGATCGGATGGGGATGCCCCCGTTGCGTACACCTTGTCGAATCGGTTCATATCCTGCGCCGCCGGTTCAGCTCCAGTCTTGAACGGCCCAGCATATAACCATGATTCTCCGGATACACCGTGTACGCGCTGCGGCAGTTCGAACTTTAATTCTTTTCCATTTACCGAGGCAGTTAATGTAAATTGCCATGGCGTCTCAGCATCGCTACATTCACTGCACACCAACAATTCGCTCCGTCCAAAAGAAGCATCCACTTCCTCCTTAAATGAACCTGCTTCGGAGAGCCGGATCACTTCCTCACCTTGGTACCATACTTGAAGCGGACCAGAGCAGGCTCCAGATAGTTGAACCTTCGCCCCTGTCGCATCACTATTGTTCAGATGAGTTCTTGCATACACCCGGTGACCAGGAAGATGTCCATATATGCGCTCCAGAGCAGGCATGGCTTGTTGTGCTTCTGACCATTCTGGGTTAGGGAACCATGTCAGCCCAGTATCCTGTTCTTTTCCTATTAAATTCAGCGCAGTTTGTCCACCACCGGAGGGATGGAGTGTTAACGAAATATCTTGGTTTGAGAGATTGGAATAAACCCAGCCTGCCTGCCCCAGTCTATCTTCAAAAGGAGAGAGCACATTCAAAATGCGAACCTTACCCTCGTCAGATCCAAACTGACATCCAAAGCCAGCAGGAGTACAGCTCATTTGTAACAGCAGCGTATTCCAGCCTGGTTTAATATCAATTCCCAATTTCACCGTTGCATCTGGGGTAATCTCATCTATAACTGTAGAGCGGTACACGAGTTGCTCGTTAAAATAAAATCGAACAGGGCCATAACAGCGGATAAGTACATCCAGGTTACGGTGTTCATCCCCCCAGACCAGCGCTGCCGCGTAGACGATCTGCCCTTTCTCAGCTTCTGGAAAGCGTTTACCTAAATTCAGATCATACAAGCCTTTGTCATTCTGCATAATGCCCGACTTCTGAAATAAACGATATACGAAATCAGCTTGGGCATTGGCTCCGATATATCGCTCAGCCAGTACCTTCAATACCTGATCCTGATCATCCCCGAAACGATAGTACATGCTCTGTGGTTCACTGAAATAGGTTGTCATGAAATCCCCACTTTCCTCTCCCGTGGAATAAAATAATAAATATGCTGGGGGAAAAACCATTAAGTATAGCGCTTAACCTAAGTAGGATATCCCCTTAATTATCGATACAATAGATTGCTTTATCGTTTTGTGATCGGTCAATATTACACCCAGTATACCTGACATGTTTGCTCATGGCTACAGATTTTTGTTTACGCTTACAATATTACTTCCTAACAAGTGCATGTTCAAAAAGGGCGGTTTTCAGTACCGAGAAGATGGGATGAAGATAGAAATGGAGTAGCAGAGCGTAGGCAGGACTACGTGAGCAACGGACATTTCGGCTGAATTCCATCTTCTCGGTACTGAGATGCTGCTCGTGCATCCTTCGTAATCAAAAGCGAACTTTTTGAACAACCTCTACAAATATTTAAACAATGGTTTAAAAAAAGGAATGCCTTGCCGATATAGGTATTAGACTGGAAATTCCACTTTTTGTATTGGAAAGGAAAGATGAAATTTGAATACGCTTGAATCTTTGGTAAATGCAATGCCTTTTGTCAGTCAAATGTTCCGTGATGATGTATCCATCTCTATTAATGATCATGAGAAAGTTTTATATTTTTCCGAAGCAAAAAGTCTGGAGATCGGTGTAAAAGTCGGCGATGAGCTGCATGATGACTATAAGAATTTCAAAATGTTAGTTAACAAAGATACACGTACCGTGGCACGGATGCCTGGCGATCTGCAAGGTAGACCATTCGATGCCATTCTCATTCCCATTAAAGAAAATGATCAGGTTGTAGGTATTCTGGGTGTAAACTATGCACTGGATAATCACATGACGCTAGAGTCGCTAATTAGTGAAAATGAAAGTACAATTAACGCCCTCGTTGGTGGCATTCAACAAATCGCTGCACATTCAGAAGAGCTATCTGCGACATCAGAAGAGATTCTGCGTAACTCCAAGCAAGCGGTAGAGAATTCGGTAAGTGTAACCAAAGTAACCAACGTGATCCGTGAAGTATCCGAACAAACGAACCTGCTTGGCTTGAATGCGATGATTGAAGCTGCTCGCGTAGGTGATCTGGGTAGTGGCTTCGGGGTCGTTGCGAGCGAAGTCCGCAAATTGTCCGATCATACGAAACAAGCGGCAGCCGATATTGAAACCTCCCTCGGGAGTGTTCAGGACTCTATGAAACATATGGAACAAGAGATTGGTCAGATTACAACGGCAACGGTAGATCAAGCACAGCTCGTAAGTGAGTTCATGGAAAGTATTGATAAGCTGAGCCACACCAGCGCAGATCTCAAAACATTCGTGCATAAGATGTTATCGCTCGAATAACCTCAGTTTTAACATGCAAGATACCCTTGAAGTTATATGTACATATATGCTTAGACGCCAAAGAGCCTCCGTCCTGCCATTCCTTATTTGGAAGTCAGCGGAGGCTTTTTGCTTGGTTTACCTTAGTTATTCATGTCAATTTCGACCGCAACACCATAATGGTCAGATACAACAGGCCCGTTCTTACCGTTAAGCACAACCGTTGAAGACTTCGCCTGAACAGGACGATTCGAGAAAATATAATCAATACGCAGTGGCTGACTGTTATTCGCCCATCCAGCAATGGCTTTCACAACTGTTGCGCCATCGTCCTTCTGTTTTGCCATGGTATAGAGATCATGCCAGCCATGACTCATCATATAGTCATACCCCTGTTCCCGGATCTCCGCTACATTATTGAAATCCCCCATCATATACAAAGGTTCATTCATATATGGCGCAAGTTTGCTCTCGGTCAGATCCCATTGGCCTTTGAAAGGCTCCTGGTCATCATCCCACCAGTTGTAATGTCCATTGACGAACCACGCCTCTTCTCCATCAGCCACCGTCTGAATGCCAACGATTTTGCGTGTTCGGTAGTTGTTGTAATCCTGTATGTGGGATACATATTCCCCAAAAGCCTGTGTAATTGGCGTTCGGCTCAGAATCGCCAGTCCTTCATCATATGTGCGGAATCCGACATGCGTAGGAATCCAGGTCCAGTAATACGTTTCAGATAATTGTGTTAACAGCACATAAGCATAATTGTCTTTTTTGACCACGGTGTCCGAATCTATGCGAAAATAATGCTCCAGCTCTGCCGCAGTTAACGCTTCTTCCTGAATCGGTTGATTGACCTCCTGCATGGAGATGATGTCAAACTGATGTGTATTAATAAATTCAGCCAATTGGCTAATCTTGTTCAATTGATTTTCTTCTGCCCAAGCGTGTGCGTTTAAGGTAAGTATTTTCATAAGCTCTCTCCTGCCTGATCTTTTAATGTTAGGTATCGTCTGTTCCTGCATGGTTCCTCAGTAGAATACATACCCTAAGCATACACAATACACACAAGTTTCGCATACATATGGCTACGATGAACTTGTCTTTACGGAGAAATGAATTCACCAAATATCTGTTTCATTTACAGAACTCCTGCACGGATTGTCCTATAACTGATATGATATATACATTAAATTCACACCTTTAACGTCAGAACGCGTTGAATGATGAACCTATGATTTCCCCAGGAGATGGAATGATGAACATACCCAATGAAATGATCATGGATGATGCACAGTGGCAACAATTGATTCGTGAAATTGCGGATCATTTCGATAACCTGACCATTATGCGCGGATTCCAATATTATAAACAGAAACGTGTTGGCCCATTAACATTTACTGAACAGCAAGGCATTCATGCCATGGTTCAAGGTACTGAAGAATATGAAGTGCTGCTGAGTATGCAGTCCTTACCGACAAGCGATTGTTCTTGCCCAGTACATTCCTCTTGTAAACATATGATCGCTGTTCTTATGAGTTACGCTGAAAGCACGGGACGTCCTGTTCATGCCCTTGTGAACGCACATTCGAGCACCGCACTGAAACAATCCGTGAAGCCTACCCCTGCTATATCATCGGTGCGCTCGGATTTTGAAACTCGTGCACAGGAGCTTGAGACACCAGACAATCTGTACAGCCAAATAAAGGAACAAGCTATGGATCTTGCTCAGCTACCTATTCCGGAATGGCATAAACTGTTTCGAAGCTGTCTCAGCCGTCTAGGGATAGGCACGGCAAATACAAGCTATATACAGGCAGCTACGGACGAGCTCTATGCGATTAAACCCAAGCTGTCTCCAGGCATGGATCAACTATTTGACCTACACGTGCATATGTACCTTATGCGCTTCTGTATTCCTGGCCGTAATCCGAACACCAATTCGCCTGTCTATCTTAGTTATCCTGCACAGCTTGCTGTAGATACCCTTCAGAGAAATATAGAACAGGAGCTCAATCGCCCACTTGACCTATCCAATCTGGATGAGGAGCAGCATGCAGAGCATTGGAAACGGCTTGAAGAAACGGTGACTTATCTCCGTAAGCAGATGATGTCTGAAACGTCCAGCATCATGGTATTTACATCCATCTATCGCGACTTGTGGTTAAACTGGCTAGTGCCTCACCTACACCAACAAGATGAGCTAGAAGCTGAATTGACAACTCTACGCGAACTTGAACATAAATTAAGTGATAACTCCGTTTCTACTAGTACAACTCCTGGCAGTGTACTAAATATGAACCCTAATAGTTCAGGCACAGGAACCAGCATAACGAAAAGAAGACCACCCTCGCTTCCACTACCTTTGGTGTTAGCACAGGGCTGGATTTGCTTCCATCTGAAACGGGATGCCGAAGCTTGGCAGATCTTAACGAGCGGAAGCTCAGCCTATGGCATTCCACCAGAGCATGTACTGCACTTCCTGCACGTACTGGTTGAGCAACTGGATTGGAACAGGCTTGGACAGTGGCTGGCGGAGCTCGGACCGTTGCTCGCGAATCGTCGCAATGATCCATTGCATGATTACATGCAACTCTGGGACACTGTTATTCAGGAGCTTCCCGAAACAGAAGATACGATGTGGAACACGTTAGTTAGCATGTTGCCCCATTCTCGGCCTGCCTATGAGGATGCACTTCATCGTCGCAGCCAGTGGCGGCGTTGGATCGATTTTCAACTTAGTACGGGGGCGGAGCCACTCGAATTCCGTGTCGCTGTACTTCAACCCATCGAGAAAGATGCACCCGAACTGCTTCTACCTTTCTACCATCAGGCCGTCGAACGTTATATTGGACACAAAAACAGAGACGGGTACAAAGCAGCAGTTAAGCTGTTAAAACGACTGGCGAAACTATACAAAAAATTGAAGCAAGAAGAACGCTGGGAGCAGTTCATCACGGCTCTCGCGGTTCGCAATAGCAGACTGCGTGCGCTGCAGGAAGAGCTTCGGAAAGGTAAATTAATCTCATGAGCCTTAACCATCCTTACACCGAAACGATTGAAGTTCACGTTGCCTTAACGGGATACGGGGATGCCCTGTTTTATGGCGCACTCAATACCCACCACTTTGTATCCGGACAATCACTCAAGCAACGGTTATTCGCTTGGCATGCTCCTTCGTTCTATGGTACGGAGCTCGAAATCCGCCAGCTTGAAGACATTGAACTTGTCGTGCTGCCCGCAGAAGAAGTGATCCCTTTCTTCGCAGATATGCACACCTTACTGCATATTGAATGGAGATGGGATGAGCAGGCTGCCCATCTGATTCAGCTTGCTCCAGTGCTGGCTTCCACGATTGAAGATCGTAAATATATTCCTAGCTTTGCGGCTCATCGCACAGGGCAATTGCAATGGATCTGGGATCTAGACCGGTTGAAGCAACAGGATCGGGCCGCGCTGACCAAAGCCATCGAGCAAACCGATGAGAGCTATACCGAAGGTCTAGGTGCTGCCTACTCCGCTTCCGTATTCCAGCGATGGTACAGCACGGAGGAAGCAGCCACAGATCTGAGACGCGAGTTCCCGCAGCTATTCCCGCAGAATGGCGAACCTCCGCGGACATTTGGCATGGATGCCCAATCATGGCTCGTCTCTATCGGCTGGAAAGCAGATGCCGCTCCCTTCCGGCCACTTCTACAATTGCTGGAACCAGACGATGATGAGCCTTCATGGCGATTACGATTGGTGCTGCAAAACAAGCTGGATGCCTCTTCACTCATTCCAGTGCGACTGGATTCGCGTGGCCGGCTAGAGGGGGAATGGCCTGAAGGCTGGACAGCCTTCATTATAGATCGATCTGCCGCATGGCTGGAACAATTGCGGGCACATCTCCCACGCATTAGCCGTGAGGTCAGTGGTAGCCGTGATGTACTCAGCGATCCGCTAGGAGATCAGGAGGCGTGGCAGTTTCTCACGATTGACAGCGGACGACTACTGGAGTCAGGCTGGCAAGTATTGCTGCCAGGCTGGTGGGAAGCTGCACGGAAGAAAAAGCCGAAGCTGCGTGCGAAGGTTAAGCCGGAGGAAGGCAGTGAACGCGGACAGTCCTTCTTCGGACTGGACTCCATCATTCATTTTGACTGGCGCATAGCTATTGGCGACTCAGATCTGACGGAAGAGGAATTTGCTGATCTAGTGGCTCGTAATGAACGGCTCGTTCGTTTTCGCGGAGAATGGGTTCCTCTGGATCCTGCTCTGCTTGAGCAGATTCGAAGAGCGATGGGCGGCGTGGATCGGGAGCAAGGTCTCTCCTTCCAAGATATTCTGCACCTGCATCTGTTGCACAATGAACAACGGGAATATCGCAACCAGAAATGGAAGGAAGGGCAGCAAGCCGAGGAAGAAGAGCAGCCACAAGCGAATGAAAACATCCAGCTGGAGGTAGAGCTGAATGAACATCTACACAGGGTGATTGCACAGCTCGGAGGCGGACAAGGTGGTGCACCTTCCCTACCTATTCCGGAAGGGCTACAAGCTGAGCTTCGTTCCTATCAGAAGGAAGGCTTTGCATGGCTCGGATTCTTGCGCCGGTTCGGACTCGGTGCATGCCTTGCCGATGATATGGGACTCGGTAAGACGATCCAGTTCATCACATATCTGCTGCATCTGAAGGAAAATGAAACACGTTCCCCAGGGCAAGCACCAGCGCTTCTCATCTGTCCAACATCCGTACTAGGCAACTGGCAGAAAGAGATTAGCCGATTCGCACCTTCCATAAACGTGATGCTGCATTATGGAGCCAAACGACTTAGCGAAGAAGCATTCCGCTCAGCTACAGAGCAGGTGGATATCATTATTACATCCTATGCAACGGCAACGCTCGATCAAGAGATGCTGCAGTCCTATACCTGGGCATCCATCTGCCTTGATGAAGCACAAAATATTAAAAATGCCCAAACGAAGCAATCGATGGCCGTTCGCAGTTTCCCTGCGAAACACCGAATCGCATTGACGGGTACACCGATCGAAAATCGATTGGCTGAGCTATGGTCCATCTATGACTTTATTAATCCGGGTTATCTGGGCAGTGCACGAGCATTCCAAACCCGATTTATCAGTGCTATTGAAAAGGATAAGGATGAGCAGCGTATGCAGGACCTGCAGCAATTAGTGAAGCCGTTCATGCTGCGCCGCAAGAAAAAAGATCCGAATATCCAGCTTGATCTGCCGGACAAAAACGAGATGAAAACCTACATTCACCTTACCGGTGAACAAAGTGCTCTATATGACCAATCCGTTCAAGCTCTGATGGATAAGATGAAAGAGCTAGAAGGTATTAAGCGCAAAGGTGCGATCCTCTCTGCACTGACGCAATTGAAGCAGCTCTGCGATCATCCACTGCTGCTGACCAAGGAAGCTCTTCCAGAGACCGTGACATCGGAGGACTCAGGTGCAACGTACGACGTGTACAGCCCACAAGACATGGCAATGCTCGTTAGCCGATCTGCTAAACTGGAACGGTTGATGGAGCTTGTCCGTGAGTTGCGAGAAGAGGGCGAGCGCTGCCTTATCTTTACCCAATACATTGGTATGGGGCAGATGTTACAACAAGTGCTGCAACAAGAACTGCAAGAACCTGTGTTGTATCTGCATGGTGGGACTTCCAAAACAGGACGAGATCGCATGATCGATCAGTTCCAGTCACGGACACTTCCTGCAGCAGAACAGCCATCTGTCTTTATTCTTTCGATTAAAGCTGGCGGTGTGGGTCTTAATCTGACAGCCGCCAATCACGTATTCCATTTTGACCGTTGGTGGAACCCTGCCGTGGAAAACCAAGCCACTGATCGGGCTTATCGGATGGGTCAGACCAAGGATGTTCAGGTGCACAAATTTATCTCCCTGGGCACACTGGAGGAGCGCATCGACGAGATGCTGGAGAGCAAGCAACAGCTTAGCGACAATATCATTACCAGCTCCGAGAACTGGATAACAGAGCTCTCGACAGATGAGCTGACAGATCTATTCACACGTCGGCGGGACTGGTCAGGATAACCGATCCGTCATGTTCATTTCGTATCACATCTGACGATGGGATATAGAACATATGCACCTTCACCGTGATGTAACATGTAGTGATAAGAAGATAAAGCATTCACCATGGTGAATATATGCAAATAAAAGAGCGAAGCATGGAACTTAAGTTCCGTGCTTCGCTCTTTTGGGTTATAACCAGAACCGGTCTTCGAATTCTCCAACCTACCTAGTTATAGATTATAATGCGGTTGCGGTTGCGCTTATCGCATGTTACCGATGATGGAGGATCTGGAATCTTGCATTTTCTTCACAAAATTAGTCATCAGATCAAAAGCCTCATTGCGCTTGTTCGACATGGACTGCAAACGAAGCATGTCCATTTGCTGTGAATTACTTGCTGCATCAATTTGGTTCTTCAACTGCTGAGCCAAAGCCTCATCACCATTTTGTTGAGCAACGTGTAATTGTGCGTTCAAGTCTGCAATCTGTTGATTGCGTTTCTGAACTTCCTGAATTTGCATCTGCAATTGAGCATCCAGTAATTTAGTACGTTCTTGCTGAACCATCATCAGCGCAGTCTCGATGTCCATTTTGCTGATGTCGATCGCATTAATGCTCGAAGTGTTCGAGTTAAAAACTGCGCTCGCCGAAGCCGAGCCAACGATCGATACTGCTGCAATAGCAGCAACCATTGTCGAAGTGAAGAATTTGCCAGTCCGTTTCATCTGTTGTCCTCCGATTGGATATGTAATATGTACCAATATAGTACGGTTTTCTCCGATATTCTATATCAAAAGACCTAGTTGTACAATCCATTTAAAATTAAATTTAAAATGTTTGGATCAACCTATCCCGTAACCATCCTGTACTTACATTTTCAGATATATTTCAACCCAATTGGTTACCTAAATCCCCGTATTACATCGTTCGTGATAGCTGTTGAATCAACTCGTGAATATGTGCTTTTACAGGCTGATCATCGAGAGATGCAATGCGCTCTGGATTCAATAACTGGTTCTTCTTCATCAGATAATAATCATACAGCGCCTGGCGAATGGTCATATCATACATAATTGAAAATGTTGGCTCGGCCACTTTTCGAATGACTGCCTCATCCTGAATCATGTACAGAATGGGATTAATTCGATTAAATACACGTCGATCCATTCCCTCTTCAAAAAAGTGACATAACTGCTCACTATGATGGCGCAATGCAGTCGAAAAACCCTCAAAAATTGCTGGATACAGCTTCTTCACATCACTCCAGAAAAATTCAGGCAGATATAACACATGTGAGATGGAATGCTGGTACGCAATCTGGAAGCGACGTTCGAATGGAATCGAGTCATCCATCATCATAGCTCTGGAATCATGAATCTCTGCGATGTAGTCCTCCAAAATATTCTGGATAATTTCCTCTTTGGAAGAGAAGTATTTATATAGCGTTGCCTTGCTGATATCCATATGCCTGGCCACGTCATCCATTCGAAGCGAACTAATTGCCGTTGTGCGTAGCACAGGTATCATCTTGGTCAAAAATTTCTGTGAGTTCTCCAGACGTTTCATGGAGTGCCCTCCTCTATATGCATTCAATTACCTATCTTTGTTGTTATAGCTTCGATGCAAATCATGCAATTGTTTCACGGTGCACCAAATAGGCGATATATAAAGTATAGCACGGAAAGACGAAATAGATATGTTATACCAATTAAACTACTTTCGGAATTTTAGTTTACTTTGAAATTTGGTTATGATATATTTAGATCATTAAGTTTTACAAAATTATATTTTACACAATTTAAATAACGATACATCACACAGGAGGTTTTCTTTATGAAAAAAATATTAGTTGTCCTGACCAATGTGGATAAATACGCAACAAAGGACGAGCCTACCGGCTTGTGGTTGAGCGAAGCAACTCACTTTATCGAGGAATTCGATCATAATGACAATGTACAGATCGACTTGGTCAGCCCACTCGGCGGTAATGTACCTCTCGATCCGAAAAGTCTGGGTGATTCCCTAGATGAAAGTACCAAAGCCTATTATGAGAACGAAGCGTTCATGAACAAATTGAAAAATACGTTGAAACCAAGCGACGTGAAAGCCAGCGACTATGACGCGATCTACTTCACAGGTGGTCATGGTACAATGTGGGATTTCCCGGATAATGCTGAGCTGCAAGAGCTTTCTCGTGAAATCTATGAAAAAGGCGGCGTTGTATCCGGTGTATGCCACGGTGTTACAGCCTTGCTTAACGTGAAGCTGTCCAATGGCTTGCTGCTGATCAAGGATAAAACCGTTTCCGGCTTCACTAATGAAGAGGAATCACTGGCACAACAAACGGACTACGTTCCGTTCCTGCTGGAAGACGCACTTAGAGAACGTGCAGGTCGTTACGACAAAGCGGCTGCATTCAGCTCTTATGTGACAACTGACGGTCGCCTAGTTACGGGTCAGAACCCACAGTCCAGCAAAGCAGTAGGCGAAAGCGTCAAAGAACTGCTTGGTCTGTAAGACTACAAGACTGAAGACAGCACTAACCCTCATCTCCCCCATGAATTGATATAGATGAAACAAAACGAAACAGCACGTTGCCCGGCTTATTAAGACGGATAACGTGCTGTTTCATTTATAAGCTTAAATTGTTAACTGTTCCTGATTGGCTTGAATCAATGGCTTGATTTATTGGCCACTATCGAAGTTTTCACTCCTGCTCCTGCCAATCGCTTCACAATATAAGGAACAGTCAACGAGGTCAGGATCACGGCAAACGCGATCTGAGCGATGGCTGTGTCAACATACGGTGCATATGCCGGATTGAATTCTGCTGCCATCGACGGTACAACCATGGATAGTCCAGCAACCGAGCATGTTGCAGCAGCGGCATAACCCGGTCGTTTCAAGATTGCCCGATCAACTCCAATGAGCGGAAGCATACAGATCAGCATAAACAACACCGTGACCAGCAAGCCGGACAGACTGGACTGAAATGCAATACGCAGATCAATGTTGGATCCGAAGCTTGTACCCAGAAATGGTAACAGAATCAGTGTCCCAGGCGCGAACATCTTCTGAATATTACCGTCCAGATTACCAAGCAGGATTCCAATGAGAAAAGGCACCAGTGTAGCCAGCACACTGAGCAGATCTATACCGACCCCACTCGCCGTATTCAATATCATGATGGGAATAACCGGAACAGCGATTAGATTCAGAATACCAAACGCGGCACGATCCACATCATCTCCGTATGTGTTCATCAAGGCCAGATATAATCCCGGGTTACAGCTTGTCAGGACAGCGATAAAAGCTACTGCAGATACACCGCCAATGCCACTGATTCCGAAGAAATGTACGAATGCCCAGCCAAACAGCACACTGATGAGAATCCGTGAGGCACAGAGCACACCCGCTCTCTTTAAGGTTACCAGAAGCTGTGATAGGTTCAGCTGTGTGCCTGATACCAGCAAAATCATGCCAATGAGCACCATGGTGCCTTTGGACGTGAACAGTGCTGTGGTGGGATCACCAATCTGAAAGAATGACGGGAACACCGTGTTGATTACAGCGGCGAGCATCATAGGCACGATAAGCAAGCCGCCGGGAATTTTTTTAATACGACCCAAAATATTCATGGAGAATTACAGCTCTGCTCCGTTGGTACGGATCACATTCTGATACCAGAAGAAGGAATCCTTCCGAGATCTTTTTAGCGTGCCGTTGCCATAGTCGTCTTGATCCACATAGATAAATCCATACCGTTTGCTCATCTCAGACGTACCTGAACTGATCATGTCGATTGGTCCCCACATCGTGTAACCCAGTACCTCAACCCCATCCGCAATAGCAAGTCCCATCTGCTCGATATGCTTGCTTAGGAAATCAATGCGATATGGATCGTTGATCGTTCCGTCTTCATTCAGCTTGTCGTAGAAGCCTGAGCTGTTCTCCAGGATGAAGACAGGCTTCTGATACCGGTCATAGACCAGATTGAGCGTATAGCGAAGACCAATCGGATCAATCTGCCAGCCCCATTCGTTCGCAGGCAGATGTGGATTTTTGTACACACTGTGCACGTTACCTGCTGTTAATTCAAGTTGTTCCGTGTCGCTACTGGATATCATCGAATTGTAATACGACATCCCTACGAAATCAGCTGTATGCGCTCGAATACCCTCTAGATCGCCGTCTTCAATATTGAGCTGAATTCCTTTGTTCTTGAAATACGTCTTGCTGTAATAAGGATATTCGCCTTTATTCAATACATCGAGATAGAACTGGTTCTTCATCTGATCATCCTGCTGCATCTGAAGTGCATCCTCTGGCTTACAGGTATAAGGATACGTTGTAAAATAAGCCACCATGCTGCCGATCTGATTATTTGGATCAATCTCATGAGCCATCTTGGTCACTCGGGACGCAGCTACAAATTGGTGATGCAAGCCCTGGAACAGCATTTCTTCATAATTAGGAGCATCATAATCAATAATGCCAAGCGTCTTGGCAGAAGCTTTTACACTCATATTGATCTCGTTGAACGTCACCCAATATTTCACTTTTCCCTTGTAGCGATTGAACAACACGTCGCAGTAGTTCACATAGAGATCAACCAACTTACGGTTATACCATCCACCAAACTTGTCCATCAGTACAATTGGTGTATCGAAGTGGCTGATCGTGATCAGGGGCTCCATCCCATGTTTTAGACACTCATCAATGACTTGATCGTAGAACTGTAGTGCTTTTTCATTTGGAGCAGCATCGTCGCCACCTGGGAATACTCTCGCCCATGCAATGGAATAACGGAACACTTTGAAGCCCATCTCGGCAAACAAGGCAATATCTTCACGGAAGTTATGGTAAAAATCAATCCCCCGGCGCTTCGGATATTTCACGATATCCGGGTCATTCTTAGCCTCTTCGATCATCTCACGATTAACCCGAATCTGCTTGGTCACCTTACGATCATTCTTCTCATTAAATTTCATCACTTCTGGAATGGTCAGCGTTTTGCCATCTACATCATAGGCACCTTCAGCCTGACAGGCGGATAGAGCCCCGCCCCACAAGAAGTCTTTTGGAAAATTGGTATTCGTCATTTCAGTTTCCTCCTGTTACGTTTTGTTAGTAGTTTTAAAGTGTTATGGAATCAGCTTAATCAGCGCTTCACTTTCACGGATCGAGCCACTGGTTGCTGTAGTTAGGACATCTCCATACTGCTGCATATTAGTTACCACAATAGACGTAATGGTGTTATAACCTGCGGCTGTAATGCCCTCCGGATCAAATTCCACCAACAAATCACCTGCTTTGATGGCTTGTCCCTGTGTGATATGAGCGTTAAAATATTTCCCTTTCAGACTGACGGTATCCACTCCAATATGAATGAGAATCTCAACCCCATTCGCGGCCTTCAAACCAATGGCGTGTTTGGTACGATAAAGTGCTTCAACCACACCGTCAAATGGAGCGTACACTTTACCCTCTGTTGGAACCACAGCGATGCCTTTACCCATTAGCTCTTGTGCAAAAGCTTGATCCTCTACCTCGGAGATCGGTTTAATCTCCCCTGTCATTGGACTTACGA
This sequence comes from Paenibacillus sp. DCT19, assembly GCF_003268635.1. Taxonomy (NCBI): domain Bacteria; kingdom Bacillati; phylum Bacillota; class Bacilli; order Caryophanales; family Paenibacillaceae; genus Paenibacillus; species Paenibacillus sp. DCT19. Next base: position 258,850 of record NZ_CP029639.1, on the reverse strand, counting down.
TCAACATGTCTGTCGATGTCGAATCCTGAGAAGAAGTCAGTGCGGAAGCCTGCTCTGTCGCAATTACGGACTGTACGCCATCTACTGCACCATTCGCCGGTTGCTTCGTTGTAGCTCCTGCGGTGTCTTCTTTAATGCCCGCAATCAACGTGAACACAAATCCCAGTACCACTGCAGCAATACAGCCAATAACGACATACATATAACGGTCAGATGTGTACGTGCCCAGTGCCAATACACCCGGAAGGGCAATCGCGTTGGCTGTTGTATGCACCAGGCTGTAGAATCCACCAACCAGACCTCCAGCGAGACATCCTGCGAAGAATGGGCGTTTGTATTTCAGTGTGACCCCATAGATCGCCGGTTCAGTAATACCGAACAATGCTGTGAAACCACTTGATCCGGCTGCGGATTTCATGGTTTTGCTCTTTGTTAGGAAAAAGACACCGAAAGCTGCGCCTGCTTGAGCCAAGTTGGCCGCGAGTGCTGTAGGCAACAATACAGTCGCTCCCAATGTAGCCACTTGTTGAACCTGAATCGGCATAATGGCATAGTGCATACCGAACATAACCATGATTGGTTTGAAGAATCCAAGGATAGCCCCCGCCAGAACACCTGCGGTTGAGAATAACGAGTTAATTCCATTCGTCAGCCAGTCACCAATATGTGAACCAACCGGTCCAAATACGATTAACTCCAGTGGAATCATAATAAATAGGACAATCATTGGCGTAAGCAAAACTTGCAAAAATTTAGGAATGACACGATTTACGAGTGGATATACGTAGCTCATAATCCATACCGCCAGAATGATCGGAATGACGGAAGATGAATACTTCATGAGCAGGATTGGCATACCCAGGAAATCGATTGTACTTACACCTGTATCAGCGATCTGAGCAGCAGCATTCAAAATCGTTGGATGCATCAGTCCCGCAGCAAGCGCAACTGCTAGGTATGGATTGGTTTTGAAACGATGTGCTGCACTAACTGCCAGGAAGAATGGCAGGAAATAAAAGATGAGGTCACCAATCATGTTAATGATCGTGAGGAAGCCTGAACCTTCAAGCCATCCATCGCAGCCATGACGGTGGATAAACATTTGATCATCCCGCAGCCGACCAGAGCCGGCAGTACAGGTGTAAATATTCCCGCAATGGTCTCAAGTACCACATTGACAGGGTTACGTCTCTTCTTCGGTCCATTATCGACTGATTCTTCTCCCCCGCCGATTCGATCTGAAGTCAGTTTTCTCACTTCACTGTAAACAGCGTCTACCTTTGCACCAATAACGATCTGCACCTGACCGCCGGAGTTCTGCGCGCGAAGCACACCCTCAAGCTGATCCAGCGCTTTAAGATCTGCCTTGTTATCATCTTTTAATACAAATCGCAACCGGGTTGCACAGTGCGTCAGACCCGAGATATTTTGTTCCCCACCAACAAGATCAAGCACGTTTTTAGCCAAGTCTTGGTTGTTCATGACCCTTCTCCTCTACATGAAAATGAACGATAAATTGAAATGTATATAAAAAATGACCAAGCCGAGGAATCGTCATTCCCTACGCTTGGTCATGCCTGATCGAATCAGTAACAGTCCATAAGTTGTTATTCGGTTGGTTAATTCGAGATCAATCGTTGAATATGCAGAATGAGATATAACTTTTCATCATCAGAACAGGTCCAGCCATAGTTGTTACTCAGAAAATCAGCGATTTTCTCAACACAGGCCAATTCCTTAGGAAACTTCTCTTTGACCATCAGGAAAAGTGATTCATTCTCATCCTTCAGCGATTTGCCGCTCATCTGTCGCATGATGAAGTACCTTATATGTGTTGCAAATCGCATAAAATGAATCGAGTCTTCCTGAAAATCAATTTTGAGCGCATATTTGATCACGGACAAAATCTCACCCGTTACCGTCGTTACTTTGGTCGTATCACTCATCTCACCCGAGCCCACCTGTGCATTTACAAAATGCAGGGCAATCAGTGTCGTCTCGGCCGCTGGCAAGTCCACATTCGTTTTCTCCTGAATCAGCTTCAACGCTGTCTCACCCACACGGGTCTCATCTGGATATAAGGTGCGAACTTCCCACTCCAACGGGTTCTTGATATGCACACCTTCACGATGCCGGGTCAGTGCAAAACTAATATGGTCGGACAGGGTGAGAAGCAAGTTCGTGTTAAATTGTTTATTCAAAATCTGACTGCCCAGCTTGATGATTTCCTCTGCCAGATATATATCCTCAATGGGAATGCTGTTCAGCAGATCATACATACGGATGTTCTTCGGTGCCACGAAAATTTTCTCAACCAGATCCGTCTCCGTCAGCTCATAAGGGGTTTTCAGAAACCCTACACCCTTACCTACGACGAATACCTCTTCATTCTTATCATTAATGGCAATTGCCACGTTGTTATTTACTTTTTTAATAACCTTCAATGCCCTCACCCCCCGCCTGAAATAAAAAAAGACCGAAAGCGATTACAGTTAAATAATCGAATTCGGTCATGCCTGGCTCTCCCAGTAACAGTCCGTGTTAAGTATATATGTATTATTATAGGCCTGTCCTCCAAAAAGTCAATCATTCAAAATTAGGGAAAATTGGATCCTTTCTCTGTTGAAGTGCACGTGCCGTATGCGTACGTCTTAAATAACAGCATCCAGAACATTAGAGTAAAATAGTACAAGGGCTATTCCATTCGTGACAGTATGCGCACAATCTCCCAAGTAGGCAAAACATGGTCACTTGCTTCAGGTGAAAAAAGAAGTGCCCTATGGTACAATAAAGGAATTGTGCATTCACAGACAGACATGTGGATAAGAGTGATGAATAGATCAGATATCGCACTCTTCATCCATGATCATGCTGCCATTCTAGGGAGGTTTATGGAATAACCATGCTCATCATTGGTATCGCCGGAGGAACCGGATCCGGTAAAACGACGGTAGCTCGCTCCGTTATAGACCGTCTGGGAACAGGTAAAGTAACGTTTATATCCCAAGACAATTATTACAAAGACCAGTCGCAGCTCACACCTGAGCAACGTCGACTCACCAATTACGATCATCCCTTTGCTTTTGATAATGATCTGTTAATTGAGCATCTCACCCTGTTGAAAAAAGGCCAAGCGGCGTATGCTCCCGTATATGACTTCACCATAGATAACCGTGCTGCCGATGAGACGGTTGAACTGGCACCGAACCATATCGTCATTGTAGAAGGATTGCATGTGCTAATCGATGAAACGCTACGTGCCTTAATGGACATTAAAGTGTTCGTAGACACGGATTCCGATGTACGGATTCTACGCAGAGTGCTGCGGGATATCGAGGAACGCGGACGGACGATTCAATCGGTGTACAAGCAATATCTCGAAACTGTGAAACCTATGCACGACGCTTTTATCGAGCCATCCAAAAAATATGCAGATATCATTATTCCCGAAGGTGGACATAATGAAGTCGGCATTCAGATGTTATCCATCCTCACCGAGAAATACCTCACCGGAGAGAACTGGAACCAAACTTAATATATCAGTGAAGCTTTTGAATTAGGTGATCTGCCCTTGCACTTTTTTGAGCGTGCTGCTAGGGCAATCCCTAGTCCATCTTGGAAACATCACTTCATTTTCCAAAATGTTGAAATATCTACTTCTCAAAAGATTAGAAATAGGGTATTCTTGAAGCATATTTATTTTCATTTAAATAACATAACGACCAACACCTTAAAGTATAAGGCTATGAATCTACGGATTCGTGGCCTTTTTTTGTTTTTTAGGGTTGGATAGGTCCCAGGAAGGAGATTATAAGACTCTGTTGGATGAATATTTCTGAAAAACATTACCAACGAACTAAATGCACATGGTAGAATATTGATTATTATGTCAAATTTAGTATCTGGTAGAAGGAAGTACATACCACAGATTGAAAAACGTAGATTCGAGAGGAGTATCATCTATGAAAAAAATAATTGTTTCAGGGATTACGACATTAGCTTTGTTAACGGGGATCGTTGGCGGAATTGGAGCTGGAAACTCAGTTCAAGCCGCGCAAACCACACTAAAGTTTAAAGATGTGCCTTCTACGCACTGGGCAGCTACAGCAATTAATTCAGCAGTAGAGCAAGGCTATTTGAAGGGATACACGGATGGGACATTTAAACCTAGCTCGCCTGTAACCAAAGCCGAAATGGCAAGTATCCTGAGTAGATTGTCAGATCAACCAAACACTCCAAACCCAGCAACAAATAACTTTACAGATATCCCTGAATGGGCGAAAAGCGGCGTCTCTACTGCGATCCAAAAAGGATTCATCAACCCTGCAAATTACAAGGGCACACTCGATGCTAAAGCGTCTCTTAAACGTGGAGAGATGGCCGTTTGGTTAACCCAAGGTTTAGCTACGGTTGATTCTGACTACAAGCAGGCTTTGGATGATGTGAAAAATACCGTTGTTCCCGCGAAGGAGTATTTCACAGGTAATCTGGCTGCTTCAGACAAAAACGCTGTAGCTGTAGCGATGGGTACTGGATTAATGAGTGTCGGAAGTGACAAACAGTTTGGTACCGATCGCACAACCACTCGTGCTGAGGTTGCTGTATTGATTGCTCGTTATGCCAATGTAGCCAAGGCTAAACCTGTTGACTTCAAAGGACTAAATGAACTGCGTCAAGTCGGTTTGACGGGAACGAACTTGAATGTGATAACAAGTGTGTTCAAAAAAACAGCTGAATTTAAAGTACCTCTGGGAAATCGAACATACGAAGATGTGACTGACGATTTCTCCAAAATTAGAAACAAAGATATTATCACGGACACAAATCATGCTGACCTGAAAGTTTTGAATTGGATCATTGTAGATAGCAGTGTTAGCAATAATGAACGAAGCATTTATTACCCAGTATTTGTTGATGAAGGGGTAAGACTTCAGAGCGGAAGATATTTTTCTTTCGTTGAATTTGGACTAAATATCAAATCCAGTTCAATGAGTCAACTTCAAGCAGGAGGATTGCTCAATTCAGCAACATTTAATCCATTGCTTTCACCCCAATCCAAAGCATTTTTATCATATGATGTTCCGAAAATAAGTGATTTCATTGAAAAAAGGGTGTTTATAATTGAAACTCCTGTTTATTGGGCAGATGGCTTGTTACATTCCAAGCAATCTCCCCCTAGAGCTGTAACCTTACAAACTAAAGAGGGGCCGATATTTAGTGTCAGTTATACGCCATAACACGAGGGGAGTGAGGTTGAGATCTAAGTCTCTCGCCAAGAAATTTTTGTTATCTATTCTGATTATCAATACCCTAGTGATACCACTTTCTTATGTAAAAGCTGGTGGCGGACCAGGTACCACAAAACCTGCAATAGAATCTCAATATATGGTGCCTGTTACCCCAGCAAAATCACAGAAAAAGGTTATTCCTGTGGAGGGTTTAAATAAGACAAATATCGGTATTTATATTTACCAGATCGACAATTTAAAATGGAGTGTTGACGGAGAGTGTAATAATACTTTATTAACTAACGATCCGTCTAAAAATCTCCCAGCCTCCTCTACTGTATGTATTAATCTGAGTCTGGACAAAGAGGTATATAAACCAACTGTCTACTTCGATAAAAATGGGATGGATTATAGTTTGTCTGAGGTGACAAACCCATCACGAAAGCCTCATTACATGGATGATTTCCAATACTATGAGATGGATAAAAATATGCCAAAGCTTGTTTCTGTTGATTCGTTTGATGGTTTAAATACTAGATTCACGATGAAAATAGGCGGAGTAATCCTTCCTACAGCTGCTAGGGAATATAATTCTCCCAAGTGGTCGGCAGATTACATTTTCAACACAGATCTGTACTGGAAGGCCTTAGCCGAGATCACTAAAGAAATTAACCTGACCAACGGTGGGCAACTCGGTATCAAAGAACAAAAACAATTAAATGCAACAGTCAAAACCAAAACAGGCGATGGTGGCTTTGGCGCTGAAACGAATGTGAATTCTGGAAATGGGAAGATCACATGGACGTCTTCTAATCCGGCTGTAGCAACAGTTAGCTCATCAGGACTCGTTACGGCAGAATCTAAAGGAACAACAAAGATCACCGTGTTGTGGGAGAAGGATGACTTTAAGCTAACTACCTCGACAAATATTGGTGTAGAAAGTGCACCCGGTGAGCCGGAAGATCCTGGGCAAGGTGGCGGTGGTGGTGCATGTACACCTAATATCGGTCCACCTTCACAGGGAACCACAATGAATAAGAGTGACCTCGATCCGAATGCTCGCGGAGCAATCAAGGCAGATAACAGGGACGCTGAGCGATTCGACGTGCTCAAAGGCATCCCGACTTCTGAATCATTGTATACCAATGCGATTGCGGACAACTACCTGTTTGACCAATCTTGGGCTCGGATGACGGGTAAGACAACGTACGATTGTAGTGTCACTCTCACCTATGAGCGAGAATGGACGATTCCTGGACCAGAAGTTTGCCCGCCAGAAGGCGCTTGTTCACCTGGACCGCCCGTAAAAACAGGGGATACCGTAACCAAACCTTACAACTTCCAAATCACACGAGATTATTCGTACTGGAAAATCAACAAGCTGGAAGTCTATAAAATCGCAAAAGCAACGATGGAGAATTATGCCCTTCCGGGTACAATGGTCACCATGCTGCCCTCGGGCTACACACCGCCAACACTCGAGTCCAGAAATGATGAAGCGGTGGAAAGTCATGTCAAACCCGCACCAACGGCGGCAATCTCGTATACACCACCGAAGCGAACAGGCGGGTTAAACTCACCACCGGATGTACCGGATGATACCGCACTGTTAAAAGGCATGGCCGAGTCGAACACGCCTCAAAGTAAGGTCAATAATGACCTCGTCAAATTTAACAACACTAAGGTCATGGACGACGTGGAAGCAACCAAAGACGGCCCTACGCCAACGAACATTCCTGATCCAACACCGATTGGTCGAGATGTGCTCTATAAGCCAAATAACATGATTAGCAGTTCACTGCTGAACAAAGCAAATACGACGAGTTCGGGTGAGATCTTTTACGATCTGCTTCCCGGTAATGTGAACGGCGGGGCGAACAAAACATTACCTATCCCGGGGATCAACACCGTCACGGTACATACCCCTGTCGTCAACTACGCGTGGGTGTCGGATGATCAGCCGCACAACCAGAAAACGGTACCTGACCCGAACAGTTCGGCGCTAATCTTAGAGCGTCCCTTTATCGTGCGTATTCCAACGTCTGGACAGCACTTGGACGTAGCCAGTTATCCGGGATATGGCAACCGGGATTATGCTAAGTATTTTCGGATCAAACAGGTTCAGTTTCCCTTTGATGTCTACAATGCTGATCGAAGCCAGTTCATCCCTGCAGAAACGTGGGTAGATATCCCGGTAAACCAATTAGATACCCAGTTCTACCTCCCCGTATGGGTCGATGAGGGACATTACCAAGTGAAATTCCGCAATATCGCGGAAAATGCACCCTCGACGTTTACAACCCAACCGGATGCAAACACCAATCTGGCTCACCATGTGGCTACAGATACGGTACCTGTGGAAGTCATTGGGCGGTTGTATGATTTTCATGTGACGGATATCTCGGACTATAACTGGGAAAATGTATTTCGCAAACAAATGGGAAGTTCAGCAGCTAGTGGCGTCAGCTACTGGACAGGTACCAACGGGATCGATGGTGATCCGCGAGGTAATTTAGCACCATTTGTCCTGCCTATTCGTCCGGGGAGTCATCCTGTACAGGGATTTCGGAATATCGCGGTGAAAACAGGTTATCATGTCAAATTCGACCTGAAAACCAAAGGTAATATGTTCGGCACAACCGATGGCGTTCGTATCACCCCTACTTTTGATTTTGTGAGTAAGGATGGCACTACACGGCAGGCCGTGGATCTCTACTACCACCGTGGACAGGAACGTCTTATCCGGATCGGATCGCCGCAGGATTTGGAGAAACGCTTCGTCGTGCTGAACTCACGACTTCGCAATGTACCCGGTACAGAACTTGGAGATACAGCACGTTACCGCTACACCTATGAACTAACGGCACAGGAACGCAACCAAACGACGCTGGCAGAGTACATGGTTCAACTGGTCGACCAGATCTCACACCAGAAAACATGGGTAGGTCGCTACGATTGGATGATTCTACCCGCTTCCATCCGTACACTTATCGGGCCTAAGACCAACATTCCCACGAGTGTGAATGTAGACCGAGCCAATGCCGCCATTCAGCGGTGGTACGGTGAGTATAGCTTGCCAGCCGATGTGTATGCTGTGCCAAAGGGAACGGATCTCACGCCACTAGCCAGGCAAAATGTACTTGATGAGAAGGCGGACGTATTTTTGAAAAATGGATATATCGTCGTTAATTTCAATCTGGAAACGTTACGCGATGGCAATACAGATGCACCGCATCTGCAATACATCCATGCACCACTCATGAATCAGTTGCGACTTGAAGGTTTCAATACGAACCAACTGGATGATCGCGGGAGATCGTTACCTGTGAAGGATGGAGATGTGGTCTTTTACCACGCTGATCAATCCAGCCGGAATGACTTCCAAGCCCAAGTGCCTCACTAAATGCGGTAACCACCAGCAAGAGGAGCTGAGTTTAAAAACCGACAGGTATTATTCAAAAAAAACTACGTTAATAACAAAAGGGTTACCCTGACGTCATCACATGACTTTAAGGTAACCCTTTTGTTGTGTTTCTGTTAATGTATTCTTGTATTCTTTTTGTTCATGTGCCTTCTATCTCTTTTAACCTGATGTAAGTTCGCCAATATCAGTTCAAACGCAAGTTCATCTAATCGGCTCAACCCTTGCTCACTTTACGTAACTCTCAACAGCGCAATCCCCCTCTATCCCGTAATGCCTTGAAGAGTGTCCACCTGCATTTGCTCCTTGATCTCTCTTACCGACAGCACTGAGGCCATTAGACTACGGGTATAGGGATGATTAGCCGAATTATTCAACTGTGAACTTTCCACGACTTCAACCACATCACCTTGATGCATCACCGCAATCCGGTCACTTACCTGCTGTACCACGGCTAGATCATGAGAGATAAAGATCGTAGAAATACTCGTCTGCAAACGAAGCTGTCTGAGCAGCTGCAGAATTTGCTGCTGAATGGAAGCATCCAGCGCCGAAGTTGCTTCGTCAAAGATCATGATATCCGGTTGAACTCCCATGGCACGGGCGATGACAACTCTCTGCTGCTCACCACCACTCAGCTCATGGGGATATTTATTGGCAACGGATGCTGGCAACCCTACGCGTTCTAACAGTTGAATCGCTTCTTCGCCAGCCTGTCGGCGTTTAGACAGGCCATAGTTCACCAGTGGCTCGCTAATAAAGGCTCCAATCTTCAATCGTGGGTTAAAAATCGCTGAAGGCTCTTGAAAAACCATCTGGATCTGCTTGCGCTGTAGCCTCAGAGCTTCGCCCTTCAATCGGGTAATATCCTGCTGATGATACCTGATCTGTCCTGAACTTACTCGTTCCAGATGTGTGACACATTTGGCAAGGGTGCTTTTGCCACTACCGCTCTCACCAACAATCCCTAGACACTCGCCTGGATAGAGATCTAAGTTGATCGAGTGTAGAGCATGCACTACCTTTTGCCCCTTCGACTCATACGTCTTACACAGATCCTTCAGCTCCAGTATCGGGGTTACGCCACATCTCATATTCACTGCCCTCCCAGATCAAGCTCGGGTACGGCTTGTAGAAGCTGCCGAGTATACTCTTCCCGTGGATTCGTAATCAGATTAGCCGCCATTCCATACTCAACCAGTGCACCCTGCTGCATTACACCGATCTGATCTGCCATATGGGCGGCAACCGCTATATTATGCGTTACCATAATAATGCCTGTTCCTTTTCGATCTCTCAGCTCATGCAGTCGCTTCAGCACTTCCAGCTGGGTCGTTACATCCAATGCGCTGGTGGGTTCATCGGTCAGAAGTAGTTCTGGCTCCATTGTTACCGCCATCGCAATAGCTGTTCGTTGCTTCATTCCACCACTGAGCTGGTTGGGATATGCATTCATGATCTGCTGTGGATCGTGCAGTCCCATCCCAGATAACATGTCCAGCGCCATGTCGTAGGCTGTCTTCTTGGATATGTTGAAATGGGTACGAATAGCCTCAATATATTGGCTTCCCACTTTGCGAATCGGATTGAGATACGAACCGCTCGCCTGAAATACAATCGCTATCCGTTTGCCCCGAATCTGGCTCCACTCTGCCGGAGAATAACTTAATATCGACCTTCCCTGAAAAAAAACCTCTCCACTCGTACATTGCCCTCCATCGGGTAACATACCAAGTATCGCACGAAGTAATGTAGACTTCCCACTGCCGCTCTCCCCTACAATGCCCACGATCTCACCGGGCTTCATCGTAAACGAAAGATCTCGCAGCGCGGCTGATCCGCTCTGATACGTCACCGAAAGATTCCGTATATCTAATAGCGGCTTCATTATTGGTTAACCTTGATATTACGATCAAGTAAGTAGAAGTCGATTGGATACATCGTTGCCCCCTGAACCGTGCTTTTGCTAACAATATTGATAGGAGTATAGGTCACGAACAGATATGCCGCATCATCCAGAATCATCTGTTGCGCCTCTGCCGCTAAAGCATACCTTTTCTCCACATCGAATTCCGAATGCAATTGATTAATCACACCATCCAGCTTCTTGTTGCTATACCCACCTACGTTCCACTCAGCTCCGGTCTTGAAGTAGAAATCGAGAATATATTGCGGATCTCCTGTAATCCCCGTATTAATACTGGTTAAGGCGAGATCGAAATTGCCACTCTTCTGATGATCCGTCAGGTCTTCATAAGAGGTCATCTCCAACTGAATCCCAATCTCTTTCAATTGGGACTGCATCGCAGCAGCTACAATGGAATCCGATTCGTAAGCCGTGTTGAGGATCAACTGGAGTGATATTCTCTCTCCATCCTTTTCCCGAATACCATCACCGTCTGTATCTTTGTAGCCCGCTTCATCGAGCAATTGTTTAGCCTTCTCCGGTTCGTAGCTATATCCGCTGATTTGGTCATAGCCAAATGGGAGAGCTGACGTAAACGGCCCTTTGGCTCCCTGACCTCCCACAAGTGTGTTCGCATACATGTCCCGATCAATACCATAGGAAATGGCGCGGCGCACTTCAGGATCACTCAGTGTAGGATTCTTCAGATTGAACCAGACAAACTGTGTCCGTAAACTCGGGATCTCATCAATCGTGTATTGGTTCTTATCTTGAAATAACGCGAGATTACTGCGACCGACGTTACTAGCCACATCAATCTCACTGGATTGTAAGGCAAGTGCACGCGTGCTATCGTCCTTGATATACTTTAACGTCATCGTATCTAGATCAGCCGCACCACCCCAGTATCCATCATACTTTTTCACCTGAATCTCTTGGTCCGGGGTATAGGATGTCACCATAAATGGCCCTGTAGCGATAGGCTCACTGCTAAACTTGGATGTATCCGCAGTAGTATCCACGATAACAAACAGTGGTTCGGCAATATTTCCAAGCAGCGATGCGTAAGGCTCCGTCGTCTTGATTGTAAGGTCTTGTCCTTCCGCTGTCATGGAAGCAATCGGTAACGTGGACTGTCCCCGTTCATTTAATTCCAGCGAGCGTTCAATTGATGTCTTCACAGCCTCTGCTGTCACCTTATTGCCATTGTGGAACGTTACGCCGTCACGAATATGGAAATGCCATGTCTTCTCATCAATCCGATCCCACGTATCTGCAATTTTGGGAACCAGCTTCATATTTTCATCAAACTGAACCAGCGTCTCCCCAATTGCTGCACGCGTAAGTGTCCAACCATTCCATTCCTCTGCAGGATCAAGATTGCTACCAAGCCAAAATAACGCAACGTTCAAGTGGGTTGGCTTCCCCGGTTGGCTCTGATCCGATTGTTCAGATTGCGCTGATTGTCCGGACTTGTCCGTTCCGTCGGTTGTTTGGGATGCACTTCCACATGCTGCAAGCACAAATAACATCACAATCGATAACGCCATAAGCATAAATGACTTCCTGCGAATAAAGTTCATTTTCGTTCCCCCGTTATTTGATTTCTTTCTTAGGATCAAGCACATCTCGAAGGCTATCTCCCAATAAATTAAAGATCATAACCGTGCCAAATATCGCTAGTCCCGGATAAACTAACAACCATGGTGCAGTCTGTAGATACCTTCTGCCTTCATTCAGCATGGCTCCCCATTCCGGTTCAGGTGGCTGTGCACCAAGTCCGAGGAAGGATAGACCCGAGATCGATAACATCATGCCGCCCACATCCATCATCGCCATGACGATCAGCGGTGAGATCATGTTGGGTAGAATTGTTCTGATGATGATCTGACTCCACCGTGCACCGCCGAAGGCGGCGGCGGCTACATACTCTTTTTGCTGTAATGAAATGACGAGACCTCTGGCAAGACGTGCATACTTCGCCCACCACACCACAGACAGAGCTACCACCGTGTTGAATAATCCTGGCCCTAACATGCCGACTACAGCAATAGCGAAGATTAACCCTGGAAAAGCCATGAGCGTATCTGTTAAACGCATTAATACGGTATCTGTCACACCCCGAGCGAATCCCGATATAATACCAATCGTTACACCCAGTGCAAAGACAATACCCGTCATCATAAAGGTGAGAAGTAACGATGTGCGCGCCCCATACAGAAGACGTGACAGAATACAACGCCCAAGCTGGTCTGTACCCAAGGGATACTCCGCGCTAGGTGGTTGAAGCACATGGGCAAAGTTGGTTGTCAGTGGATCATGGGGTGCCAGGATCGGTGCGATTATCGCTAGAATTACCCAGCATCCGGTTAAGGCTAGGATCAATGTAAACCAACGATTTTGTTTGAATACCTGCATCATTTCACTCATCTACACATCCACTTCCAGTCGAATCCGAGGATCCCGCAGATGCGTCCATAGATCAACAAGCAGATTGAGCGTGACATATATTGTCGCCATCCACATGACGTAACCCTGAATCAACGGGTAATCCCGTGTGAAAATGGCATCCACCGCCATCTGACCTACACCTGGCCACACAAACAGACTCTCTACAATCGCTGCACCGCCTAATAATGTCCCGGTAGACATCCCCATCAAGGTAACAATCGGCAGGAGTGCGTTTGGCAAAATATGATGCATAATGACCTGTCTCTCCTTCACACCTCTGGATCTCGCTCCGCTCACATAGTCCTGAGACATTTCATCCAGCATAACTGCTCGAATCTGCCTGCTATACTGTGCAATCAGCGGAACCGCCAGCGTACAGGTAGGCAGGATCAGGCTGTTCCATCCCGTACTCCCCATCACTGGCAGCAGCTTCAGTTGAACGCCAAATATGAGCATGAGTAACATTCCCAGCCAGAAGCTTGGCATCGACAACCCAGCAAAAGAGAATAAACGAATCGCATAATCCAGCCATTTATTCCGATAGATTGCCGAGAGAATTCCCAGTGGAAATGAGATCACGATGACGATAAGCATAGCGCTACCTGTTAGCCGTAGTGTTGCTGGTAGACGAGACAACAAGATGTCCACTACAGGGCGATCATACTTATAGGAAGTACCGAAGTCGCCTTGGAGCACATGACCCAGCCACGTACCATAACGCATCCAAAAGGGCTGGTCGAGCCCAAGCTGGCTGCGCACCTGTCTGACCAACTCGTCGGTTGGCGTGACCCCTGTGGACATCAGCATCAGCCTTGCTGGGTCTCCTGGAGACAAGTAGGTTAACAGGAAAGTCAGAAAGGTAATGCCGAACAATACGGCTACCAATTGAACTAATCTTTTAATGATGTATCTGCTCACGCGTTCAGACGTCCTCTCCCCCAAGCTCCATCGCTCTGCAATGGAATGGTACAATCTATCTCCCGCTACCAAAAAAACGCCCTTCTCCGTGTTACCGGTTAAGGACGCCTTAAATAGACAGATTTTCAGAAAAAATCATGCTTCTCTAAACACCTTCCTATCTCCCGTAGGTTACTAACGTGTCGTTAAATTAGGCAGGTCTCCTGGCTCCAGAATCATCGTCAGACAGCACCTTCCCGGCTTACACCAGTGGCAATACGCTGTATGACTCCTCTGTTACAGTGGCGGGACCGCGCCGGTATTACACCGGACTTCCCTATTAAGCTTTTATCCGAATCGATAAAGCACCTAATTCCACATATTCAATTGGTTTCTGTACAAGTATAGCTGGCAGACTGATAATGTTCAAAACTTTTATTACATGAAATTAAAATAATCCATCTATATGGTTGGATTAGGCTGTAATCTAGATGCTTTGGGAGATACTCCTGTTACCCGTTTGAACATCTTAGAAAATAACAGCGGATCGGTATATCCCACTGAATGGGCTACCTCACTAATAGATAATACAGGATTTTGCAGTAGCTCAGCCGCGCGGTTGATCCGATATTCAAGGAAGAAAGCCTGAAGTGACTTGCCATACCGCTCCTTGAAAAGCCCGGAGAGATAAGTACGATCCAGCCCAACAGATTGCGCGATATCTAGGATCGAGGTTTTCTGACTGTACCGGTTCTCCATATATTGTAGAGCCTGACGAATATATTCTTCCTTGGTGGACACAGGACGATCCGTCTTTTCTTCCGTCTTGGGAGAAGAAGCAATCAGCTCCGCAATTAACCGATATAACAGGCTTTGGCTAAATATATCGCCGCCATGCCGTGACGAGGCCTGAACTATGTCAGTATACAACTGATCAAACCATATGGGGTCTTGAGCTTCAAACACAGGGTGTTCCGGACTTAGATAGGCTCGCTGCATAAATGTTTTGGCATGCACACCTCTGAATCCAAACCAAGAATACGTCCACGGATCACTTGCATCTGCCTCATAGTGGATAATCGTATCCGGGACAATGACAAATCCCTGTCCTGGCGAGAGATGGTATTCCCGGTTCTCCATCTGCACCATGCCTCGCCCTTCATGAATGTAATGAATAATGTAGGAGTCGCGGACACCTGGACCCCAATAATGAGATGGCTCACAGTCCTCCCATCCGAAAAATAGCAGCACCAGCTCCATCTGTGTCCAGTCTAAAGAAACCACATTCATTTCAATTCGACTCATCTCACGCACTTCCTTCCCTCAATACGCATCAATGATTGTTGTTAATATTATAACAGGTAAATGGGTCATATTATCTATGTAAGCGACACCAAAAATGGGATTATGCCATATTTAAGATAGGTTGCACCATAGTTATCCGCCTCCAATGAGCCTATAGTGAAGGTACAACAAATTCAGGGAGGCTGAACTTTAGATGAGCAAAATTACATTCCTCGGTGCGGGAAGCACCGTCTTTGTCAAAAATGTACTAGGTGACGTTATGATGACCGAAGCACTACAAGATTTTGAGCTGGCTTTGTATGATATTGATGCCGAGCGCCTGAGCGATTCGGAGCGTTTGTTAACCAGCATGGCACGTTCTCTGGGAAGTCGCTGTAGCGTGAAAGTATATACGGATCGCAAAGAAGCTCTTCGCGGAGCGAAATATGTCATTAATGCAATTCAAGTGGGCGGATATGATCCATGTACCATTACCGATTTTGAAATTCCGAAGAAATATGGGCTGCGCCAGACAATTGCTGACACGCTTGGCATTGGGGGATTTTCCGTAACCTGCGTACCATTCCAGTAATGCTCGATTTTGCACGGGATATGCAGGAAGTGTGCCCAGATGCTTGGTTCTTGAACTACACGAATCCGATGGCCGTGCTCACCAATGTCATGAACGTGCATGGCGGCATCAAAACGGTAGGACTGTGTCATAGTGTGCAGGTATGTGTGCCTCATCTGTTTGATGCGCTTGGGATTGATCAGACTGGTGTGGTTGCTAAGATTGCGGGTATAAACCATATGGCATGGTTGCTTGAGGTAACACGTGATGGACAGGATCTCTATCCAGAGATCAAACGTCTGGCGAAGGAAAAACAGAAGGAACAGCATGATGACATGGTTCGTTTTGAGCTGATGCAACGTTTTGGCTACTATGTAACGGAATCCTCCGAGCATAACGCTGAGTACCACCCTTACTTTATCAAACGTAACTATCCTGAACTGATTGAACGGTTCAACATTCCACTGGATGAATATCCACGTCGCTGCGTGAATCAGATTGAAGGCTGGAAGGAAATGCGCGAGAAGCTGTTTGCCAGTGAAAACATCGAGCACACCCGTAGCCGGGAGTACGCTTCGCATATTATGGAGGCTATGGAGACGAACCGTCCGTACAAAATCGGCGGTAATGTCATGAATAACGGGCTGATCACGAACCTGCCTCGTGAAGCATGTGTAGAGGTGCCTTGTCTCGTCGACGGATCTGGCATCAGCCCAACGTACATCGGCGATCTGCCACCACAGCTGGCAGCACTGAATCGTACCAACATCAACACTCAACTGCTAACGATTGAAGCTGCAATCACAGGGAAAAAGGATCACATCTATCATGCCGCAATGCTTGATCCACATACGGCTGCTGAATTGTCCATCGACGACATTGTTGCCATGTGTGATGAATTGATCGAAGCTCACGGTGACTGGTTGCCAAAATTCACATCATAATTCATAAAAAAAACGCCGTTCTCCTCGTGAAGAGGGAACGGCGTTTCATTTTAGATTGGGATAGCTTGTTTGGAAGTCACACCTCCAAATCACAGCTGATGGTTCGCTACCTTGCTGGGCTAATCATTCTTTATTAACTAAACGGATCTTGGGCCCACTGAGTTAATCTCTTTTTCGTGATTTTACCGTGTGACGTATGTTGGATGACACGCCCCTGTTCAAGTAACAGCACCTGTGGTGATTGATGGATAACCGCTGTCTCTTCTGCAATGTGGCGAGAAAGCGCACGACTTTCGATCACTTTGACAATATGGTAGTCCATGCGCTGTCCAGACTCGGATGCGTTGGAGCCTACAAAGGCCATAAATTCTCGGTAGGCGCGGGCGCTAGTCGGGCAGGTCGTGCTATGTTTAAAAATAAGTACAGGATGATCTTCCGAGTGCTGGAGTGCTTCATGCCAGTCCCTCGGTTTAATCAATTCACTCACATGTTCACGGAGCATTTCATCCGAATCAGAACGGATTCTTTTGCTAACAACAGATCCGATTAATATGCCAAGGGTGATCCCGAATGCAACACCTAAAGCTGTCTGGTTCGTAGCAATACCGATACTCGTCCCAATGGCGATGCCTACTAAAGGCCATAGAAGTTGATGATTTACTTTTAGATTCATCGAAGTTACCTCCCGCAGAAGTTGGGTATATGTACGGCACACAAGGTATACCTGGGTACACGGCTTGCTAATTGTATACACACGTTTAACGTTGTCTATCTCAGAGAAATTATACCATAGACACTCGTTGCAAACGCTCGGATAAGTTTATGTCGCGGTGTACTTTTGTGATACACTGATTGTAATTTGGAAACGATGAACATAGAGAACCAGAGAAAGGCGGAAATGCGTTATGACATATGCTTTTATAATTGAACCACAACAGTATACAGCGCTCGAAAACGAAGAGGAACTCATTGAAAAATGTCAGGAGTGGGGATTGCTATCGGGGAAAGCTACCAAGCTCAAAACGTTTTATTATAAAGGAAACGGGCTCAATCTGCCCTGTACCATCCTGGGTTATGTCGATCATATGGCTGCGGTTATTCAACTGGATAACGATCAGAAGCACTGCATCCACCCTTCGTATTTGAAGGAAATGCAGGCGTCCAGCTACAGTGCTAGAGGTTTGGCAGGAGCAGGGACGGGCAAGGTGAGCGAATCGACCACAACAACGACATCTACGGCGACATCAGAGGACGAGCCTAGCGCTCAAGATGAACCGAATGTGGAAGCATCTGCACCATCAACGGTAACGATTCCTTCCGAATACCCGGATCATATGGACTACATCGATGATGATAATCACCGCGTTTCGGGTCTTGTCGGTGATCCGGATGGATTGGTCGAGGAGTATGTTGGCCCCCAAAACAGTACTACTGGGGAAGCCAAACCCAAAGCAAAAACCGCAAGTAAATCAAAGGCGATTAAGATTGATCTGCCAGACGGCAAAGTGAAGATGTCTGCTGTGGTTAAAGAATTCACGACTGTTCCGAATCACTTCTCGGATAATGACGATGAAGTTATTATTTATGAAGCGGTGGCGATTACTGAGCCCGAACTGATTGAAATTGGCGAAGCCTGGTCTAGCCACAGTGCCACAATGAAGAAGCAGGAGCTTGAAGTGGGGGACATTCTTTCTTTTGAAGCCAAAATCATTAAGAAGAAGCTCACTCGCAATCCGGTTCCTTACAAAATCAACAACCCATCCAAGATTCAAAAAGAAGGCTAACCCACTACAGGCCGCTTTGCTGCTTGTACAATGCGATATTCTGTTGAAATAAAACCAAAAAACCTCAGGACGATCTTGCTGATGTCCATGAGGTTTTCTAAATTTATAAGGCTATGAGATTACGCGTTGCTCGGCGTACAGCTAATTTGGAACTGAACACCATACTTATCGGTCACCGAGCCGTAGGCTGGGCTCCAAAAGGTCTCTTGAATCGGCATTTTCACTTCTCCGCCAACTTCCAACTTGTTGAAAATGCTTGTTGCCTCATCGGCCGTGTCTGTGTTCACTGTAACGGTAATATGGTTGCCAATGGTGTGCTCCATGCCCGGGAACGTATCAGATAGCATCAATACAGAGCCACCAATCTGCAAGGAGGCATGCATAATACGGTCTTTGGCTTCAGGTGGAATCGGATGATCTGGGCTAGACGGCCCTTCACCAAACGTCTGGATTGCTAGTACCTCTGCATTAAACACCTCTTTGTAGAACTCCACTGCCTCACGACCATTACCATCCGTTACTAGATACACATTCAAGCTGATTGCCATGCATTATTCATCTCCTTGGACTCATATATTCGTGTCATGCTAAGACCTTGCGCCAAGAGTATAAATGACAGTTTGTCCCTTTGGCAAGCAGAGATCTAGCTCCATCAGTTCTTTCGCCATCCTCCGTATTGAACAATAGCTACCTGAGGTAGGATTGTCCTATCATACTGATTTTATCCTTTATCGATGTTATCCTTTAATCACGACTTTATCTCTTATTCAGCCGGAGGCGGACGTAATGGATAATCGTAAGAACGACCCCTGGTACGAGTGCGGCAAAACAAGCATAGATCAGGCACCACTTAACGAGCGTAAATACCGGGGTTAGCTCGGCAATGACAGGTGTGGGGAGGGGATAACGATACATTGTGATCGAAGCTCCTATATTTTCTAACATATCACAAGCCCAACCACCCAGTGGAAGCAGATTTAGTTTACGCCAGTGACTCCTAGCAGGGAGCACCCGGTAGAGTGCCGATATCAGCACTACCAATAAAAAGAGATAGGCTAACGGCCAGATAAGATCAAATGTAAACCTGGCATAGATATAGGCACTGCGTCCAGTCTCCCCATAGCTTTCTGCCATTTGATAAAGATCATCCGCAGTATACCAGAAGGACGAATCCGGAGATTCTCCTCCTCCGGTGGCCTCTTTGGACTCCGCAGCCTGCCAAGGCAAAATAAATACGATAAAGCAGGCAAACAGCACAATTGCAGACACAATCCACTTCCAATTCACCCGATTATATAACCAGCCTGATAAGGTATTCATGCTAATCCCCTCTCTGTACAAGGTCTAGGCACAATAAGCTAATCATAAAAAAAATAACCACTTTCCGAAATACAAATCGGTTAAATGGCTGATGTCATACTCTTATGCAATTAACGTTTATTAACGATGTCATCGATCTCGCTCTTCAGTAAGAGGTATCTGTGTATACTCCTCATAATCGGAACCTTGGTCAACTTATTTTTATCCACGTACAGCTTCATCTGGTCTTTCGATAAACCTAATGCGCTGCCCGCTTCGGCAACTGTAAGTACAGCCGTTGGATTCGTTGCATTAAACGTTTTTTTCACTTTCTGGTTCCAGTCTTCAAATACCTGCATAGATCAGTTACCTCTCCCATCCATAGCCAGTACTTTTCCAGGCTGAATAGTTCAATTATAGCACATTTGTGATATCCGTCACTTCATCATCGCCATAACCTGTATAACCATCCAAACCTCCTTAAACAACGATAAAGAAAAGACACCCTCGCGGGTGCCTTCTTCTAATACTCCTGTTCGTTAAAGCTACAAGCTTATTTACGATTACGACGAGCCTTGGTCAAGCGATTAAACATGATCAGTGCGGCAATGATCATGGCAATAATGGCAATGTTACTCGCTGCTTCATGCGACATACCGAACACTAAGCCTAGGTTTGTGACCAGGCTTCTCGTAATCAGCGCCACCGCAATCAGCAGTAGTGGACTCCAAAAATTGTACCTTCTCATTCCTTGCAACACTCCTGACCTTACAGTGGTTTAAACTCGATCCAGTCGATCTGCAAGCCTGGTTTAGTGAAATCTAACTTCAATTCGTACACGCCGGCTGCAAGCTCTACTTTGACAAGCTTCTGTCTGATCCATTTTCCTTCCGTACCATTCGTTTGGATCGTTGTCATCAATTGGTCGTTCAACAGCACATTACAAGCACTTTGAGCAAGCTCAGGCTCTGGAGACATGATCTGTACGATGATTCGATATTGTCCTGCTTGGTCTACCTTCATATATACAGGTTCGTTCACAGCAGGTTTCACTTGTGTATTCTCAGCGAGCGCTTGAGCCTGTTGGGTTGAAAGAGATTCATTCGCTTGGAATGAAGCAATGGTCTCCAAAATCTCATGTTTGCGGGAGAAGACTGGCGCATTCATAATGAACGTACAGATGTTCTTAGCAGAACGCTGCAGCTCACCACGAGTTAAGGTTCCATTTTCCAAAGATTCAATGGTGTTGTCATCCCAGCCGTTAATCTCTGCCCCATAGTTAGGAACAACCATGTATAGGTCATTCTGAGCGCGGATCATCCAGTTCGTGTATTTCCGGTCAGCTTCTCCACCTTCAACGACATCATTCATAATCGCCCACCAGTCGGTCATTACAATTCCCTGGAAGCCCCATTCTCCGCGAAGAACGGTTGTATTCAGATCATAATTGGAAGCGGCCCAGTGACCGTTAATCGGGTTGTAGGAAGTCATGATTGAACTCGCGCCGCCTTGCTTCACAGCGATCTCGAAGCCTTTCAGATAAATCTCACGGAGCGCACGTTCAGATACAACTGCGTCAACTTTACTCCGGTGTTTCTCTTGGTTATTACATGCAAAGTGCTTCAACGTGGCGTTAGAGCCGCCTTTCATGATGCCTTTCGTACATGCCGCAGCAAATACACCCGAGATCAGCGGATCTTCTGAGAAATATTCAAAGTTACGTCCATTTAGCGGACTGCGGCGGATATTTAGTCCAGGTCCCAGCAAGGTGTCCACTTGGTTTCTCAAGAGTTCCTGCCCTTCCAACACATACAGTTCTTCGACTAGCTCTGTATTCCATGTCGCTGCTAACAGCGTTCCGATGGAAACCTGCGTTGCCTTCTCTCCACTATCCATACGAATACCGGATGGGCCGTCTGCCGTACACGCCACTGGAATGCCATAATTGAACAAACTGTCGCTAACTCCACCAAATGCAGATGCCGTACCGGAGGTCACGAGTGGACTACTCATTCCTTCACCTCTAATAATGGCAGCCAGATCTTGATCACTTAACTGTGCAATAAAGGCTTCCAGACTCACTTTGCCATCCTTGACATCTCTCAGCTTGTAACCTTGATTGCCTGTTTGCTCCAAAGCTTGCGGCAGATTTTGCTTGATCCGCTCAGCTATAGAAACTTGGCGATTCGGTACCGCAGTGTACACCAGTTCATATGAGCCGTCTCCCTTGCGTGCACCTGGCTTCATACGTGTAAAGTCTTCTGTCGGCGCCATAACTTCTTGAAGCTGCTCCACAACCTGAAGCGCCTCCACCACATAGCCATCTTGACCATCGACAAGAATGTGTTCGACTTGTTTGACACTTGTCCCTACATGCAGGCGATACGTACCTTCTTCTAATACATACGCAGATGCGTGACCTGTTACACCCTCATCATCGTAAGATGCCATGGTATGAAGCGGGAAACTGATCTTCAGACGCTCCGATGCTCCAGGCTGAAGCAGTTTGGTTTTCCCAAATGCAGCTAATGATTTTAGAGGTTGGCCTAGCTTGCCTTGCGGCGCTTCGTAGTACACCTGAATAACTTCTTTACCGGCATACGTATTTCCTGTATTGGTTACGTTTACATTCACCTCAATGAAGGATTCTCCTTCTTTGGAGATACTTTTAGCCTCTTCAAATTCGGTTGCAAACGTGGTGTACGATAATCCATAACCGAATTCAAATTGAACTTTTTCAGGTCGAAACGTTTCGAAATAACGATAGCCTACGTAGATATCCTCTTGATACAGGTTCTTGAACTCATTCCCGTAGTTACTCGTTGAAGGATAATCATTAATGGAATACGCAATCGTATCGGTTAATTTACCACTTGGCGTAACGTCTCCTGCCAATACGTCAGCAATGGCATTACCACCTTCCATGCCCCCGTGCCATGAGTAAATGACCGATTGAATGGGATGCACATAGCTCTCGTCATCTAGCCAGCTCATATCAATGATGTTAGAAACGTTTAGCACTACGATCGTCTGATCAAAATGATTCGTCACCTGCTTCAGCATTGCTCGCTCATCTTCTGTCAACTGATAGCTTCCAGGTGCGTCTGCGTTATCCTGATCTTCACCTGCTGTACGTCCGATGACGACAATGGCTTTGGTAGATTTACTTCTCGCCTGTGCGACCAATTCATCCGTCAAAGGCATTTCCTTCTGATTCCATGGCTCTGCCGCCCATACTTTGCCGCCATCATCGAATGGATTGGCTTCAATCCACTTCTCATATACCGAAGCGAGTTCCTCGTTGATGGTTAAATTGGTTTTGCTGCGTAACCCATCTAACAGATTCGTTGTATATGCTACATGTACGCTTCCACCTGATCCTGTACCGCTGCGATAGTAATTAACCTGAATTCGACCAAAAACTGAAACGTTTTCGTTATGCTGAATCGGAAGAATATTCCCTTTGTTTCTTAACAATACAGCACCTTCTGCCGCAACTGTGCGACTAAAGTCTGCAAACCCTTCCAATGGAACGCCGATTATATTAGTGCTCAAATGGTTTCCCTCCTGTGTGTCTGAGTAGTTTCACTTGGATCTAGTCTCATATTAACAGATTCCCTATAAGAAAATAAATGAAGATATTCATAGAAAGACGAAAAACCCCACAACTTCAGAAGTTGCGGGGTTAAATGTTCACTATATATTCATGTGGTCATTTTGGCATAGACGAGGAAGAACGCCATGTTCTCTCCTACAATTGCATAATTGGGCACACGATAGATGAGATCTACGATGATAAAGGTTCCAATGACGCCAAGCATAATCGCCAAATGGTACGGTTTCAGCCGCATATGTGAATATCTGTAGCGATGGAACACCAGCGAGGTGGACATAAAGTACAACAGCACGGATCCGAACACAAAGCCTAGCATGAATAAATAATTGAGTTTATTCAAATACAGCAGTTGAATCGATGCCGCAATCATGCTCATAGAGATATAGATGAACAAGTGTCCATATATAATGGCTTGACCAGCTGTCTGTATTTCTTTGCTGACTTTCTTCTCAACGTTATCAAAGTACTGCCACCACAGGGCAATAACAAATACAGATGTAAATGCGATGAACAGCACGGACTTCAGATCCCAGTGATCCAATTGGAGGACGGCAATGATACTAACCACCGATTCACCCAGCAGGATGAGTGTAAACAACGCGAACCGTTCCAATAAATGATGCGTGTGGATCGGCACCTTCACCAGTTTTTTGCGACCGATCAAAGGAAGAATAATATCTACTGCAATCCCAGCATACAGAATCACATATCTGAGCCATGAATCAAAGAACAAGGAGCTGGTCGAGATTAATATCCCGATGAGAAAACATTGACCTAGGAAACGAGCGGCTTGTTGCTGCTGCTCACTCTTAGACTTATGGATAGTGAAGTATTGAATCATCGTGAATACCCTAGAACCGATATAACCCACGAAGAAGGATAGATAATGCTGGTCAAAATCAACCGAGAGACTCGCTGTCATCACCATAACAGATAGGAGCTGTAGGATGAGAAATAGACGATGGATGAAGATATCCTGGCCATACCGATTGATAAATAAGGTCTGACCCACCCATGCCCACCAGACTGGAATGAAAATCAATACAAACTTCATCAGATATTCAAATGTAATCACTCCATGTTCGGCATGTAACAATACATGACTCGCTTTGGCCACCGCAGCTACAAATAGCAGATCGTAGAACAGCTCTAGCCAGGTAACCTTCTTCTCCATGATCATCCTTCATACTCCTTCATTCAATTTCATCTTGTACTTGCTGGTTCCAATGTACGAACTTGGATCGGTTGCAGATTGTCTTCAATCTGTGTGCGGTATTTCTCAAACCATTCCGGCAGCATCAGTTTGTGACCCAACGTTTCTACAGGCTCATCTTTCGCAAATCCAGGTGGATCTGTAGCAATCTCGAACAGGATGCCTCCAGCTTCTCTGAAATAAATGGCGTTAAAGTACTGACGATCCCGTACTGGTGTTGGTTGATAACCATATTGATACACAGCCTCACCCCATTGTTGATGCTCCTGATCATCTTTGGCACGCCATGCGATATGGTGAACCGTACCGGCCCCGCCTACGCCAAGCGGCATACGAGCCACAGGCACATCAATTACATTGCCAATGTCACCAAAAGACTGATAACGTACATACTCCTGATCCTCAGCGACTTTGGTGAATCCAAGGATTTTATCCAGTGCATCCATTGTTCTTGCCGGATTGACGCTGAATAATACAGCACCTCCAAATCCTTTAATGGCTTGGTCGGTTGCGATTCCTTCATGTGCCCAAGTGCTGTTAGCACCCTCTTGACGCTCAACCAGCTCCAGACGAAGGCCTTCACTATCTTCGAATTGAAGGAATTGTTCGTTGAAACGGCTTGTTCTCGTTACCTGAATATTATAACTTTCTAAACGATCCTGCCAGAAGTCCATAGACCCAGGAGGAATGACATACGAGGTAATCCCTACCTGACCGCCGCCAATTTTACCTTTTGGAGATCCAGCTGCTGGGAAGAACGTGATGATCGTTCCTGGGCTTCCACCTTCGTCACCGAAGTACAGATGGTATACGTCAGGAGCATCGAAGTTCACTGTTTTTTTCACCAAACGAAGTCCGAGAATACCTGCATAGAAGTCAACATTGGCCTGTGGATCTCCTGCAAAAGCTGTAATGTGGTGGATACCTGCAGTTTGAAGTGTCATGATAAATTCCTCCTTAGGGAATGGTTAATTGTGATGTTGTTTTTGTATTTTGTCTTAATATTAAGATATTAGTTTAAAAATAAATCACTCTTGCTTTTGGTCTGCTTGTTCCTGTTTCAATTTGTCTGGAGTAACATCGTCGCCATTCGGATCATAGATGGTTGTGTTCAGCAGAATGTCGTTAATCGAGCCCCGAAACGTTTGCAAATATTCCTGGCGCAGACGAGCCCGCTCCGCTTGCTCCATCTCGTTTAATCCTTCTCCTTTTGCTTTTCTTGAAAGTTCGTTGATGCGATCTAATGTAGGAATAATCATCTTGATCTCTCCTTATATGTTTTGTATTCAACTAAAGAATGCTTATACTTGCCTCTCCGATGCCAGAATAACCCTCCGATCGCTGTTATCCCCAGATTTTTTTGATCCCCTTTTTGTAAAGGTAAATCCGGGGATAAAGGCGAGCGCTTCGCTTCTCCATGTTATTTCTGTCCTCTTCGTTTTCGTATAAAAAGATTAGTTGAATTTATTGATTATGCATAATATTTATTTTTAAATTAAATATCTTAAGTTAAAGATATATGATTTTGTTTTCGTTGTCAACACTTTATTTAAAAGTTAAAACATCGCCTTGCGTTATAACAAAAAAGAGCTAACTGCACAGTACCATGTACTTGTGAGTTAGCCCGGTCTTCCTTATTCCTCTAACCAAGTTTATGCCCGCAGTTCGGACAGAAGTTAGCTCCTTCATTTTTGGCACCACAGTTTGGACAGAAGTTAGGCTTCTTGCCTTCCAAGGATGAAGCGGAGCCTGAGTTATCGCCTTGATTTTGATTTTGGCTCTGACCCTGGTTGTTCTGATTTTGGTTCTGATTTTGGTTCTGATTTTGATTCTGATTTTGATTCTGGTTCATGTTCTTCATCATTTCATTCGCCATGTTCATGCCCATCATCATCCCTGCCATATCCGAAGCCGCGCCGCCGCCTTGCACCTTACCTGAGGAGATGCCGTCGGTCATGCTCACCTGTTGGTACTTTTGCAGATTGCCGATCATCTCATGTGAAGCCGTCTTCGTAATCATATCCTGAATTTCTTGAGGATAGTTGAAGCTCATCACTTGGAAGCCGGTAATGCCAATCCCAATATCCATCATCTGCATATCCAGATCTTCCTGAATCCCTTTGGCTATATCTGTTGCATTCGCCTGCAGGTTAAACATATCTTTTCCTTCACGGCTGATCCACTTCATCAGCAACTGATCGAGCACAGAGGTAATTCGAATTTTGACATCATCGACCAAATAGCTTTGCTTAATGCCTGCAATCTTATCAATTAGCGTGACGTAGTCACTTACTTTGAAGTTAAACGTACCGTTCGCACGAATTGGCATGCCGCCCGGAAGCTGCGGCGTCGGAATCAATACCGGGCTCTGGGTTCCCCATCTCACCGTAAATTCCTTCGTGTTCACAAACAACACTTCAACGCGCATACCGCTATTAAAACCAAACTTGAAGCCTTTTAGCGTCGACAAAAATGGAATAATCTCGGAATCAATATTGAATGAGCCTTCATCCTCAAAAATCCCTTCCACCTTGCCGTTATTCAGGAAAATCGCATCCTGACCGGCACGAATAATCAGCTTACTGCCCTTCTTGATCTCCCGATTGCTCCACTTCCAGAAAATCATATCATCTCTAAACTCTTCCCATTCCACCACATTCGAAAATTGATTTCTGAAAAAACTCATACTCAATCCCGTCCCTTCTATAGTAAACATGCTGCATCGTCACACGAGCACCACGTCCTACGCTGTATTATTGTGATTGAATTATCATGGTTGGCTAGATTAGAATGATCGGCTGCTACCACTATGGGAATGTCCTCCGCGAGTGGTACCACCACCGCCGCCTCCTCCGCCACCATTATTGTTATTTCTCTCGATCTTGGTTTTGGTTACAGTTGTCCGAATATACCGATCTCCGCGATCCACCACACTTGAAGCACCTGAATCCTCATACGTTGCACGATTGACGGTTACACGTCCGCCCGAATTATATGCCATAATGCCTACCACAATCCCACCAATAATTACAGATACACCAAGTTGAAACCATGTATTGAACAAAATATTATCGGGGTTCGCATTCGAACCTCCACTAGGATAATTACCTGAACCCGTACCTGAACTTGAGCCAGGATAAGTAGATCCTTTACCCGAATCTTCGTCCAGTGGTTTGTCACCTAAGTACTCATATGCCATCGTAAGATACTTCTCAAAGGCTTGGCTGTAGTTACCGTCGGACAGGTAAGGAGCAATCTGAGCCGTAATCTCATCAGCTCTGCTATTGGTAACGTAGTCTTCCCCTTTGTAGAAACCACCCACATACACAGTACGATTGTACATATCCAAAGTCAAAATAACTGCATTACCATGGGGCTTATCATAACCTGGTGCCTGCTCATCATAGTAGTTCTCTGTGAACAATTCATCCGTGATCTGCTCCTCATTATTCGTCGTAAGAACGATAAGGTCAGTCTCGCGCTCCGCACTGTATTTATTCGCCAGGGCATTTAACTCTTCAACTTCTTGCGAGCTTAGCAAGCCCGCTTCATCAAGAATCAGTTCTTTCGTTGCCGCTGCCGCGCTTTGCGCTGGAATCCACGGGGCTGCCACACACATTACAATGAAGATGAAGGCCGTCATTAACGCAATGTACGTTCCCTTTTTCACAGGAAGCCACCTCCCATCATCCATGCCACAACCTTAATGGAGAGAAATGATACGGCAGACACGCCTGCGAACCATCCCGCAACTTTTGCTTTACTGATGGGAGGTCTGCCCACAACTTTACCTGTCTGACCATTCATGGCAAACGTGTATTCCGTGCGATTAAAGTCATAGTACACCATCCATACAGGGAGCAAGACATAATCTGCATTTTTTAGTGTAGTATCAATCTGTTTATCCGTATAACTTACACTGGTGTACCCCGACACAGTAGAAGCAATATAAGATTCAATATAAGGCCGTGTTTTTTCCTTGGCTCGGGGGTAGAGCTCATCATCCGTATAGCTATATTTTTCCGCAATATAACCCGCAAGATACGGCGTTTTGAAATCCTTCAATTGGTTGTAAGGAAAAGGCTCCAGCTTATCCATCAGCTTATCATCCATTTTCTTGGATGCATCGATGGGCAGGTTCACATAGTTCAGCCGGATTTTGCGGTATATCTCATAGTGCTGCGTTTCGGTATAGTGATAATCGCCCTGCGTGTAGCTTCTCACCTTGGTGGCACGACCATGAACTTCAATTCTGTTATGTAACTCATATAACCAGAAGGGCACGTAGATCCCGGTTATTTCTTTGATCCGATCAGCCGTCATGAAGCCACTTGGCGTAAGCAGGCCGTTTTTGCACCACTTTTTGAATGCTTCCTTCGCAGTCTCCTTCGTAATAGCAAAAGGGATCACCATCGCTGGAGCTAGTTCTCCGCTCAATCGGTCACTCAAGACAACCGCAGCTCCGCAGAAGCTACAGGTCGTTGCACTCGTATCTGCATCTGTCACAAGGTCAGCCCCACAACTGGTGCAGTGGTATGACTTGATCTCGTTCTCCGTAAATACCTGCTTCTTGAGTGGGTCTGGAATCTGCTCAATATTATCCTGTCGCCCACAACTAGGGCAGGATAACATTCCCGTATTCCCATCAAAGTTCATCCCACTACCACAGTTCGGACATCTGTATTCAATAACCGGCATCTGCTCACCTCAATGTCTTAAAAATGTATTCGTTACATCTATATAGGTTCAACTATAAAATGTTTACACTTGCCACTACGATGACAGAATAGCCCTCCGATCGCTGTTATCCCCAGATTTTTTTGATTCCCTTCTCTAAAGGGAAAAATTCCGGTGATAAAGGCGAGCGCTCCGCTTCTTCATGCTATTTCTGTCCCCTCCGTTTTCGTGTAAAAAAATTAGTCGAAACTATAAATAGGCTCACTTATCTTTCAGTTGCTGTTGGATGGCTGCAAGTTCTTCCTCTGCCGTTGGTACCTTCTTCTCTTGATTACCCGCTTCAGCGTTCATGTCCCTCTCCAATTGTGCAATCAATTCGTCCAAGTCATCTTCCTGCGCGCCTGCTCGAAGCTCTGCCAGAGCCTCTGCTTCGTTCAATGCTTGATTAGCCTTGTCTTCCATTGCACGGAGTGCATCATTTGCTCTACTCGTCGACGCGTTCTGCTCATTAGCCTGTTGCTTGGCCTTCGCGTCTGCCATTTTACTTTTCAATTCAGTATATCTAGCTTCCATCGTCGCCATATCCGCCATCAGTTTATCCTGCATATGCTTCATCACTTTGGCTTTGGCCGCAGCTCGATCATAGGCAGCTTGTAATTCGTTATGCTTCTCGGCCTGCTTCGCTTTTTTCTGCAGAAATTGGAATGCCTTATCTTCGTCCCCGGCTTCCGCTGATTTCTCTGCATACCGCTGAAGCTTGCGCAGCTCGCTACTCGATTCATCCAATGCTCGCTTCGCTCTGCTCTCGTTCGAGAGTACGGCAGTCGTCTCTGCTTTTACCTGCCCTAGATCACTGCTTAAGCTACGCATAACCTCATTCACCGTTCTCTCCGGATCGTCAGATCGGCTTAACAAGCTATTCATATTTGCCTTCATCACGTCCCTAAACCTCGACAAGATTCCCATAATTTGTTCCTCCTCCGATAAGTTCATATGTAACTATAATACATGAATTTGACGTTTGAGGTTTCACATTTCAAGATTGCAAGTGGAGTTACTCCGATCCACATCCTTACCGATTACGGTTCAACGGGAAGGCTTTCCACCGCTGTGAAAAATACATCTAATAGCTCAACATTGTATACTGTGCGGACGTATTCGGTTATTAATGCCACATCTTCTTCCTTCTGATACTCCAGACATGGACGGCCCTCACTCCACAGAACCCTGCACGGAAACTTTCCAACAATATCTTTAATGATGTGATCCGATTCAGCCACTTTATGAATATCTCCCATATGAACTCTCCTTACTTCCACACTGATCGTGTGCAATTTTCCATCCATTTTGAGATACATGGCAGTTCGATTCAGTGCACTTCATCACATTAGGCTCAACGAGCTGTGGTGACATATCACATGAACATTTTGCAGACATGAACGTGTTGGTTCGTTCAAAGGTGCCATTCCTCCGCAAGTTGGCTATAATAAGGGGATCAATGATTTCTATAAAAGGCAGGAAAAATATGCGTACACGAGTTCACTTTATCGCTCCCTACGAATCCATGATTCCTATTATACAAGAGTGCATTCCCCGCTTTCCCCAGTTAGCCATTCAGACGGACGTGGGCGATTTGGCGAAAGGTATGGAACTAGCCACTCAAGCTGAGAAAAACGGGGCAGAGATTATCATCAGTCGTGGCGGAACGGCTCAATTGATTAAAAAAGCAGTGACTATTCCCGTTATTGATGTTCAGTTATCGGGCTATGATATGATTCGTTCTCTTACACTGGCAAGCCAGTTTAACGGCCAAACGGCCATCGTTGGCTTCTCCAACATCACCTCGGGTGCACAATCCATTATTGATCTGATGGATCTTCCCCTCAAGGTCTATACCATACATAGCTCGGAAGATGTGGCACGATTGCTCTTGGAGTTGAAAGCTTCTGGGTACCGTCAGATTGTGGGAGATGTAATCACTGTCAATACTGCGAAGACCTATGGTCTGGAAGGATTGTTGATCCAATCCGGCCAGGAATCCATCCTTAGAGCGATGGAGGATGCACAGCTGGTCTACCGTTATTTGAGCAAAAATCATGCGATATCGATCATCCTGAATGACCTGGTCACACAGGAACATCCGAATTTGCTTATTTTAAACGAACGGAATGAAGTTGTGTTCGAGAATCTGACCGACTTTGAGAAAAATCCACTGACCGATAATCACATGTATCTGACCAACACCAGCCTGGAATTTCATCAATCCCAGATCCAAAATGTGTTCATGGTGGACGATTATCAACTCACGGTCAATGCCTACGAAACGACGCTGAACAACAATAGCTACAAGGTATATATGCTGGAAAAAGGACAACCCTATACCTTTGCACAATTCGGCATAACAACTTTCACGGACGCATCGATGGAACCCATCGTTGCCGAGTCCCCTGCCATGCAGGCCGTATTGAAGAACATTCGGGCACTCTACGAGAATCATGAACCGATCTATCTGCTGGGTGAAGCGGATTCCGGTAAATCTTTTCTAGTCAAACACATTCATCAGATGTACTCCGGTGGCGGACTGCTATTACAGATCGATCTCTCGCAAGTTCCATCTGGTCATTTGCACAAAATACCACTAGCCAAGGTTCGAAATGTAGAGATTAATCATATGGAAGCACGTATAGCAGATCCGGAGCTGCTCTCCTTTATCCAAAACTGCCTTCAAAGCCAGATTGGAGTATTTATACTCGGGAGCAAGCATTGACCCCACAGTGGTCACTCGATCTGGAGCTTAATACGATCATCATGCCAAATCTTGCGGATCGACCCGAGGATCTGGCTCCACTCATGCAGCATTTCCTTACAGGTTACTACCAGAAATACGGAACTACTGCGGTGAGGATCAAAGAAGATGCACTACAGTTGATCCGGGATCAGATCACGAATATGAACGTCAACCAGTTGAAGCATCTGATCAAGCAGGCTGCACTCAATGAACCGGATTATGTAATCACCACGGCTACCTTGTCCCGCTTACTGGGTCAGCAACCTTCTGCAAGTCACATGAAGTTGAACGGTACGCTGAAGGAGATCGAGAAAGAAGTTATTCAGTCCGTGCTTCAGGAGGAAAATAATAACCAATCGAAGGCCGCAGAGCGCCTTGGGATTAACCGAGCCACATTATGGCGTAAACTTAAAGATTAACTTTAAGTTTGCGTCTTTTTTATCGTCTTTAAGTGTTGCATTTTTAAACACTTTGGCACGTATTTTAAATTTACAATAATTCATTGTTGCTATATTAAACGTTTTGGGATAACATAATCCCTGCAAACGCTTTATAAAAACGATTACTTCATAAGGAGCTACTACTATGAACATTAAAGCAACTTTAGATCGCATCCCTGGCGGTATGATGGTTGTTCCCCTTTTACTTGGTGCAACCATTAATACATTCTTCCCGAATGCTCTGCGCATTGGTGGATTCACGGAAGCACTCTTCGTTAACAGTTCCAGTACGTTGATCGCGCTGTTCCTGTTGATTGCGGGTACACAGATTACGTTCAAAACAGCAGGTTCATCCGTCGGTAAGGGCGTTACCTTGTTGGTCGTCAAGTGGGCGATCGGTGCAGCACTTGGCCTCGTTGCCATTTTATTTGCCGACTCAAGCGGGTTATTCTTAGGTCTTGCCCCACTTGCCATTATTGCTGCAATGACCAACTCGAACGGCGGTTTGTACATTGCACTCGCTGGTCAATACGGGAAAGAAGATGACAAAGCCGCCTATCCATTCCTCGCGCTCAGCGATGGCCCATTTCTAACCATGGTAGCGCTCTCCATCTTCGGTGCGATGGGCTTTGCCAATGGCATGTTCTCTCCTATGGCATTCGTTGCGGTATTGCTTCCGCTCATCGTTGGTGTCATTATTGGTAATCTGGATCGCAGTCTGGCGGAGTGGTTACACAAAGGCAGTGACAAACTTGTTCCGTTCTTCGCCTTCTCACTGGGTATGGGAATCAACTTCTCCTCCATTATCCAAGGTGGACTTGGTGGAATCTTGCTTGGCGTTCTGACCGTTCTCCTCACAGGTGGAATTGGATATCTGTTGTTCAAAGCGATTGGCTGGAATCCCATCGTTGGTGCTTCCGAAGGTTCAACAGCCGGAAATGCGGTAGGTACACCTGCTGCCATCGTCGCTGCTAATGCTTCATTTGCCCCTATAGCCGAGATTGCGACGGTACAGATTGCCGCGAGTGTTGTTACGACAGCCATCCTATTGCCGATCTTCATCGGGTTCCTCTCCAAACGACTGGAGAAATCAGGCGGAGTTGAGAAATACAATCAACGACCAACCACATAGATGATTTTCATCTGATCTAATATGCTTAATCTGTGCTTAAAGAGGTAGTTCAAAAAGTCCGCTTAAATAATGATCTGAGCGGACTTATAAAATTGTGCTTACAAGGAGGGATGACTGCATGAAATTAGCCATTATTGCAGATGATTTGACCGGTGCCAATGACAGCGGGGTGCAGCTTGCCCGTCATGGCTTGAAGACCAGTGTTCTTTTTAATATGGATGAGGAGCCTCTTACACGTTACGATGCCGTCGTCTTTGATACAGATAGTCGTTCCATATCCTCGCAGGAAGCGTATGAACGTGTATATCAGGCAGCTCAATTGCTGAAGAACAATGGATTTGATACGATTTTCAAAAAGATGGACTCGACCATGCGTGGAAATATCGGCATCGAGATTGATGCCCTGTATGATGTCGTCAAACCTGATTTTATGATGATCGCTCCAGGCTATCCGAAAAATAACCGTACTATCCTTGAGGGTATCCATTACCTGAACGGCGTTCCGCTCGCGGATACCGAGATTGCGAATGATCCGAAGACACCCGTAACTCTTTCCTACCTTCCCGACCTGCTGAAACAACAGACGAATTATGAAGTGGGCGAAATTACGCTTGCTGATCTGGAGATTGGCCAAGGTCACATTCAAGTGAAACTGGAACAGTTTAAACAAAATAACATTCCGTATGTACTCGTAGATTCCACAGAAGAACGGCATCTGGAAATGATCTTGCAGATGACTCGCAAGCTGGAGTATACCTTTGCCTGGGCAGGATCTGCTGGTATTGCTAACTACCTTCCTGCTCATTACGAGCTTGAATCCAAGTCCGCCGAACTGACAATACCGATGAATCCCGGCCCCATCCTCACGGTTGTGGGCAGCGTGAACAAAAATTCCCGCGAGCAGTTAAATCTACTGCTGAAACAGACACGCATCTCGTCCGTTCTATTCCACTCTTTCAAAGCTGTATCTTCATCAGCAGACCGGGCAGAGGAAATAGAACGTGTCTATGCAGAGGTGAGATCCAAAGCGCTGGAAGGACAAGATGTCGTCCTATACTCCACCGCAGAACAAGTCGATATTGAACTGGCACGGGCAACGGGCGAAATGCGTGGTCTCAATCACACGGAAGTCAGCAATGAAATTGTACTCGCGATGGGTGAGATCTGTGCCAGACTACTGGAAGAGGGACTTTTCAAAGGGGTATCCATGACGGGTGGCGATACAGCTAAGCAAATCTGCCTGAAATGGAATATTAGTGGCTTCGAGCTACTGGATGAGCTTGAAATCGGTGTGCCGATCTCTAAGTTTATCGGGATTGATGATTTGCATGTGATTACCAAAGCTGGCGGCTTCGGCAAACCCGATGTCTTTATCCATGCGATTCAAAAATTAAAAGGGGGTATTCTCGTATGAAACCTACAATTGGAATTACGATGGGCGACGCAGCAGGTATTGGGCCGGAGATTATTATGAAAGCACTGGGTCACCAAGAGATGTACGCTCAGTGCAATCCACTCGTTATCGGTGATGCGAAGATTCTAGAGCGCGTGTTGCCGGTTATCGGCTCAAGTCTGAACGTCAACGCGATTCAAGAGCCTTCCGAAGCCAAATATGAGTTCGGTACTGTGGATGTGATTGACCTGAATCTCGTTCCTGCCGATCTGGAATACGGCAAAGTGTCTGCCGTGGCAGGAGATGCAGCATTTCAGTTTCTCGCCAAAGCCATTGACCTTGCCAAAAAGCACCAGATTCAATCCATCTGCACGGCTCCTTTGAATAAAGAAGCTTTGCATCAAGGGGGGCACCTGTATCCGGGCCACACCGAGATTCTGGCTGACCTGACGGATACACAGGACTTTTCCATGATGCTGACCACGCCTAATTTAAGAGTCATTCATCTGACAACACACATGGGTCTGATCGATGCTATCGCGAGCATTAATCCGGAAAGAACCTACACTGTCGTGAAGCTTGCTCATGATACACTGAAAAAAGCAGGCTTTGAGAATCCACGCGTTGCTGTATGTGGAATCAATCCTCATGCCGGAGAGAACGGCTTGTTCGGTAACGGAGAAGAAGAAGAGAAGCTGCAGCCGGGTATTGAGCGTGCGCAACAGGAAGGCATTAACGTCGTTGGTCCCCTCCCGGCAGACACCCTCTTCTTCCGCGCTGGTCGCGGTGACTTCGATATCGTCGTAGCCTGCTATCACGATCAAGGCCATGCACCGATCAAGGTAATGGGCATCGAGGAAGGTGTGAACATCACCGTTGGTCTGAAAGGCGGCATCATTCGTACGTCTGTCGATCATGGTACAGCCTTCGATATCGCTGGTAAAAATATCGCCGATGATAAAAGCATGCTGGCTGCCATCCGCTCTGCTATTGAGCTGGCGCCAAAAGATCAAGTTTAAAAGCATCCTTCACACGGGCACATCAGTGAGTCTGGTCAGGAAACTATCTCTATGTAGATGTATCTTTATATAGAAGAAACAAGGCAAACCCTCCTTAACTCCGAGGGTTTGCCTTGTTTATATTTCTTTCACATATTTCCTGACTCCAGAATTTATGTCATATGGTCTGGGTTATCATTTGCACGGTCATTCTGTTGATTGTTCCAGTTTATTGCTTACTTCTTAAATGGCTCAGAGCCTCATATACTCGGGTCGCTTCCTACCAGCATCACTTCACGCTCACGCTGCGACTGTCTACTTCGACGATACGCACTCGGAGACATGCTGTTGAATTTGTTGAAGATACGATTGAATTGAGAGAAGCTGGCGAAGCCGCACTGTGCCGCAATATCTGTAATTTTGTGATTGGTGTTCAGGAGCATTTGCTGGGCGTTACGAATTCGAGTCATCTGAATATATTCGGTGAACGTAAATCCTGTTACTTTGTTGAATTGACGAGACAAGTGATGGGCGCTCACGAAAAATTTCTTAGATATCTCCTCAAGGGACAGCTCATGCTGGTAATGGCTATGGATATACGATGCAATGGCATACATTCGTCTCGACATCGCAGACCCTGTCTCTTCTCGAACGTAGTCATTCTCCGCGGAGTGATGATGGATCGCGCATAGAAATTCAACGAATTTGCTATGAATGGCGACGGAATGAAGCGCAGATGGGCGTTGTGATAGGGCAAAAATTTCATTGATAGGCGCAAGTACCTCGGCACGCCTTTCTTCGGAAAATCTGAATATCGGTATCTGCTCCTCAAAGATGGAGAACAGCTCTTTGTAATCGCTCTCAAGACCAGGTACATTGCGTGGTATCGCAAAGTTAATCATTAACCTTTTGGGCGGCGTACCTTTGGGGTATTTGGTTTTGTGCAGTAAAGAAGGCCTCAGCAGGACAATATCCCAAGGCTGAATCTCATATATGTTGCCTTCAATAATATGTGCAGCCGTGCGATCCATGAGGATACAGATTTCATAAAAATCATGAAAGTGCTGAAATTCCATATTCAGATCATGGGATCGTTCGTCGTAATCCAAGTGATAGAACAGTGCATCTCCAGGCTGGTTAACATGGATTGCATATCCCTGCTCGTATGCCAAAGCGGATGGTCTCATGGACATGCCCCCTATCCCGAGTTTGTTGAATTTATTTTAGCATGAAATGCAATAAAAAACGTTGTTTTCAGCATACAATACATAGTTTCGCCCATTTCTCTTCTGGTATGATAAAGTTGATATGTTAGCGCTTGCAATAATCTTGCTCCATTAACGACTACAGCTTGTACTTACTTCATACCAAGGTGGGAAACAAACATGAAAATGAATTCCTTGTATACTCGGATCCATACCATTGTTAAACACTTGGAACGTGCACGACTGACTTCAAAAACAGATATTCCCGAGCTTTACCATAAAGAAAGTGGTTATCATTCATGGGAACTGGTGCATGAAGACCCAACCTCCTGGAATGTTTTTCGCAAGGGAGACGGCTGGGGCGGCAAGGATGTACACAGTTGCTTCAAGACCCGTATTCGCATACCTGACCATATGGAAGGAAAAAGAGTAGTTTGCGTCATCGTAACGGGTGCTGACGATGTATGGAACTATGATAACCCTCAATTCTTTGCATTCCTGAATGGGGAATTGATCTGTGGACTCGACGTCAACCACACCGAAATTGATCTCACCCCGGCTGCAGTTAAGGGCGAAGAGTTCGAACTGGCATTATATGCGTACTGTAGCACTTCGGCAGCGGATGTATTCTTAAATGTATATATAGCTGAACAACATCAGCCTGTATCTGACTTATACTATGATCTCAGAGCGGCGCTTGAAGCCGCCGACCTATTACGTGACGATGATCTGGAGCGACTTAAGCTGATTGAACATCTGAATCAGGCGGTAAATCTGCTGGATCTTCGCCAGGAGAACAGTGCTGATTTTCATGCATCGGTGCTGGAAGCACGTCAATATTTGCAAAATCATGTCTACAGTGATGCCCGACCTGCGGGAGATCATATCCCTACAGTTCACTGTATCGGTCACACTCATATTGATGTGGCATGGCTATGGACATTAGACCAGACCAGGGAGAAGGTCATCCGAAGCTTCGCGAGTGTGCTCTATCTGATGGACAAGTTCCCAGAATATACGTTCATGTCTTCGCAGCCTCAGTTGTACTCATACCTGAAGTCCGATTATCCGGCTCTCTATGCCAAAATCAAAGAAAAAGTAGCCGAAGGCCGCTGGGAAGCGGAAGGCTCGATGTGGCTGGAAGCGGACTGTAACCTGATCTCTGGTGAATCAATGATTCGTCAGATTATCTATGGCAAACGTTTCTTCAAGGAAGAATTCGGCGTGGAAAACCGGGTGTTGTGGTTACCCGATGTGTTTGGTTACAGTGCAGCCATGCCGCAGATTATGCGCAAGAGTGGCATCGATTATTTTATGACGACCAAAATCGCTTGGAATGACACAAACCAAATTCCGAACGACACGATGTACTGGCGAGGTATTGACGGCTCTGAGGTGTTAACGCATTTCATCACGGCAACAGACTACGACAAGCATCCCGAATTCAGACAGCGCAGGTTCGAGACAACCTATAATGGACGGTTCAATGCATCTCAGATCAAGGGAACATGGCAGCGATACCAGAACAAAAACATCAATACCGATGTATTGCAGTGCTACGGATTTGGCGATGGAGGCGGTGGCCCGACAGAGGAAATGCTGGAGCAGGGTAGACGTCTTGAGAAAAGATTGCCTGGCATGCCTACGGTTAAACGTACCTTTGTCCGTGAATTCTTTGAGAAGCTGGAGCAGAATCTGGCCGAGGTTCGTTCCGTTCCTCGCTGGTCAGGTGAGCTGTATCTGGAATACCACCGGGGAACGTATACCTCCATGGCTCGCAACAAACGGTACAACCGCCACAGTGAATTTGCACTGGCTGATGCGGAGCTATTCTCTGTTATTCGTCAGCAGGTGGATGCACAAGCGACCTACCCAACGGATGCTCTAGAGCACGCATGGAAGCTTACCATGTTGAATCAATTCCACGACACCCTGCCGGGAAGTGCCATTGAGCAAGTGTATATTGATTCGAAGGAACAATATGAAGAGGTCTTCCAGGTTACGGATGAACTGAAAAACAGTGCATTGAACGGAATTGTGAGCAGCATTCAGTCGGATGGAGAAACCATCGTTGTATTTAACACTACCGGCTTCGAACGGACGGATATGGTGGAGCTGCCTGCTTTTACGAAACAAGTGACGGTCTACGACGGGGAGCGTCCCGTACCAAGTCAGCGTACAACGGAGGGTGGACTGGTATTCCTTGCGGAGAACGTACCACCTTCCGGGTACAAAAGCTTCCGCATCCTGCCTGATGTATCCACTGAACAGATTGTCGGCGTATCGGTTGCACATTGGGAAGCTGATCAGCAACGTATTCAGACACCGTGGTACGATGTTCAATTGAATGAAAGTGCCGAGTTCGTATCCGTTTGGGACAAATTAGAGGGTCGTGAACTGCTCCAATCTGGCAAACGTGGCAATGTGCTGCAAGTATTTGAAGATCGTCCTGCCGAATACGAGGCGTGGAACATTGACGAATATTATGAAGAGCATATGTGGGAAGTTAGTGATCTGCAGGCGCTTGAATGGGTGGAAAGCGGACCGGTGCGTTCTGTGCTTCAAGTCAAACGGCAATTCCTCGATTCCGTCGTTGAGCAGAGAATCATTTTCTATGCGCATACACGCCGAATTGATTTCCTTACGCTGGTAGATTGGAAGCAGGAGCATTTATTATTGAAAGCTGCTTTCCCTCTGGATATCTGGAGTGAGAAGGCTGTCTACGAGATTCAATACGGTAACGTAGAGCGTGCAACCCACCGGAATACAAGCTGGGATCAGGCTAGATTCGAAGTCTGCGGACAGAAATGGGCGGA
Organism: Paenibacillus sp. DCT19; assembly: GCF_003268635.1. Classification (NCBI taxonomy): domain Bacteria; kingdom Bacillati; phylum Bacillota; class Bacilli; order Caryophanales; family Paenibacillaceae; genus Paenibacillus; species Paenibacillus sp. DCT19. The sequence goes on along the minus strand of NZ_CP029639.1, from coordinate 218,787 downwards.
TCTTGCGGAGAACGGGTATGGTGTTGCATTGCTGAACGATTGTAAGTACGGACATGACATTCATAATTCGGTGATGCGACTGTCACTCATTAAGAGCGCGACGTACCCGAATGAGAATGCTGACAAAGAGCTGCACGAGTTCACATACTCCCTCTATCCACACAAAGGAGATTTCCGTGAAGGACGTGTCATCCAAGCAGCATATGATATCAATCGTCCTCTAGTCGCTCGTGAAATTGGATCGCAAGCTGGCAGGTTACCAGGGGTCTGGTCGCTCGCATCCGTGGATCAGGACAATGTCGTGTTAGAGGTTATCAAAAAAGCCGAGGACAACGATGATATCATCATCCGTGTCTATGAAGCACATGGTCGCCGCACTCGGGCTGCTCTTCAGTTGCCTGAAGGTTCTAGTTCAACGGCATATGCATGTGATCTATTGGAAAATGTGGAAGCAGAAAGTGCCGTAGACAATGGTCGTATCTCTTTCGATATCAAACCGTATGAAATACTGACTTTCCGTATTCCGAAGGCATAATATCGTTTTGATGTTACATGTACTCTTTTATCGCAAAAAGTGCTCCTAGTCTCGTTAAAGACAGGAGCACTTTTTTTGTTGATACTGACAATTACACAATTCACTATAGGATACATATGCAACTATTTATTTTTCACTCTTTAAAACTCCTCATACTCACTCGGATCTTGATCCCACAAACGTCCATCTGGTCGGCTAAAGGAAGAGATGACTTGCATCTCCTCTGCGTTCAGCTCGAAGTCGAAAATATCGATATTCTCCTGCTGATGCTGGAGCGAGCTTGCCTTAGGAATTGGAATAGAGCCGAGCTGGATATGCCAGCGCAGAATAATCTGGGTTGGCGTTTTGCCATGCGCTTCAGCAATGCGGAGGATTTGGTCGTCCTTCACGATATCCTGTACGGCATCATTGCCACGTCCAATCGGGCTCCAGGATTCATTCACAATGCCATGCTTCGCATCCTGTTCCCGTTGATTCGTTTGGTCGAAGAATGGATGAAGCTCAATCTGGTTCAGGCTTGGTGCTACGCCCGTTTCCTTAATCAGTCGTTCATTATGTTCAGGCAGGAAGTTACTTACGCCAATGGAGCGGATATATCCACGTTTCTTCGCTTCAATTAGAGCTTGCCAAGCCTCCACATACACATCCTTCTTCGGATTAGGCCAGTGAATTAAGTAGAGATCATAATAATCCAGGTCTGCTCTATAGAGCGATTCTTGGATAGCTACTAATGCTTTATCATACGCGTGATAGCGTCCCGGTAGCTTCGAGGAAATCAACAGTTCTTCTCTAGGAACAGGGCTCTGCTTGATTGCTTTTCCAACCGTTGCCTCGTTCTCATAATTGTAAGCTGTATCAATCAATCGATAACCTGCATCCATGGCAGACACGATCGATTTCACGCCTTCTTCTCCTTTTAGACTATACGTACCGAACCCGATCGCAGGCACTTGCAAGCCATCATTTAATGTATATTGCGGGATTGAATGTTTCATATGAGAACGCTCCTTTGTTCGATATTCTTATGTGTTTTGGAGAAAAAAGGGATATCCCCTCTCGGTTTATCTTAACCCCTCATACATGCTTGAATCAATTGGCCGTTAATCCATAGCCCTGCTCCGACATAGAAGACACGTTCGCTCTCCGCTCACTCTTGTGTAGCTTACATACCACTGAGGTCTGTATTGTAATAATTCATCATGCATTTCTCAACAAGTGCCAAAGAAGACGCCAGTCACAGTGAACCAGCGTCTTTTTTGTAGGTTTTATACGAGAGCTCATAATTTGTACTATAACTTGTACTGTATCTCTTACATTAGAAATTAGTTGAGATGATCTTAGCAGCTGTGCCCTCGTCGATGAAATCCATCACCGATACACCAAAGCGTCCCTTGGTATTCGTCGTAAAGAATGAGTTTACTTTAGGATTCAGATCGTCTTTAATGGAGCGAATGTTTGGGATACCGAACCAGCCTGGGTCATACCCACTTGTGAAATTCAGGTACAGCCAGGAAGGATTTTGAGTTTTGGCTTCATTGTACATGTTCTGAACATCCGTCCACTTCTTGCTCTTATCCGATACTTTAAAGTAATCTTGGATCTTCATTTTGGCTGCATTCTGGATGTTGAAGGTTGTGTTCTCCTGCCATGCGGTAGCATTAATGCCGTATGGAGTTTGACTCATATCGAATCGACGAAGTAATACAATCTTTCCTTTTGCTTCGCCAAGGGTGGGGATGTGGTCGGTTAGTAGCCATTTGTCCGGGTTTTTGGCGACATAGGATTTAAAAGTTTCTTCGTAACTGCGTGTATTATTCGCTGGGGTATGTTCTTCTTTTACACTCATAATAATGGTCTCCGATGGATTACTGTTCAGGAAGCCAATGACCGCATTTAATACATCATCAAAGTTCTGGTTTTGATAGACTGACCCATGGTGGATGGTGAACGCATTCCCGTAATGTCTCGTACGCACGTCGAGGTAGCGAACCCCAATATTTAATTGCTGCGCAATCGTCAGATCCTGTGTCTTGGCCGTTCCACTGATGGGCTCGTATAGAGCACCGCTGTCATGTGTTCCCGGAATGGAAAGAGAAGCCAGTGAGGTGCTGGAAGGAAGCGATCCCATCCAATTGGAGCTGCTGTACGCGGAGGACACACTGGTCAACGTCCATGAAAAGAGAGTGACGAATGCAAGAGCCAGGCTTAGTCTTTTGAACAATGTAAATACCACCTTTGCTTGTTTTGGTGTGCGTCTGATCAGAAAGCGGCGCCAGCTCAATGATCAAATGCCTGTTACAGGCTGATATGCATATGCGTGGGGTTGTCTAGATGTCTATACATCAACTCTACTACTCCAGTGTTTACATGTGATTACGTCTAAGTAAAATGCAGATTAATTGAGAAATTGGACAAAAAATACATTTTACAGAACATGTATGATTACTTTATGAAGTGTTTAGCAGTGGATAGTTTTAGATAGAAAATAAGTAGAGGTAAAACAGAATAAAGCCCTCATCATGAATAATGAGGGCTTTTTGAGAACTCTTTTGAGTGATTAGCATTCTATCGATCTTATCTAATCGGTGCATTGGTTATTTATTCTCTGTAAGTATATCAACAACGATGTCGAGCTGCTTTTCTACACTTATTGGATCGCTCATAAGAAACTTATCAAAATCAATAGAGTATACCTTGCCTGCCTTCCCTGCTGGCGATTGTTGAATCAACTTCTGTACGTCCTTGAGATGCTCCTCTGAACCTTCAGTCACCGCGAGGAATAACCGATCACCGATATACTCCGGAACCACCTCGGCTGAGATCTCCCAAGTTTCGCCTTGGATCACGTCTGTCTCTACCTTCGCCGCTGGCTTCAGACCGAGATATTTGTAAATGATATTGCCTCCCATATTGGTATCCCCGTAGACAAAGAGCGCATCAGGTCGCACGTTCAAAATAGAAAAGGTCTCATCATCACTCACATAAGGGCTAACTTTCTCCTTATATTCAGCTATTTTGGCTGCGAACTTCTCATTCCACTGCTTGGCTTCCTCCTGCTTCCCAAGGATATCACCAAACATTTCGACATCCTTAATCGGGTCATTATACTGCTCAACAACAATGGTTGGGGCGATCTGACTGAGTGCATCATACCCACCTTCCACTGCCTCCGCAAAGGCTGCCGTTGTCACAATCAGATCTGGATTCAGTGATAAAATCTTCTCGGCATCGGGTGGAACACCCACATCTTCAATACCAGAAATATCTTCTATCAGCGGATTATCCAGAATGTATGTTGTTGTACCCACCGGCTTCACCCCAAGTGTCATCAGTTCACCCATATGATAGAAACTGACAACACGCTGAGGATGCACGGGAATTTCCGTTTCGCCCTTCAGATGAGTATACATCCGCGTTTCTATAGTATTGCTGTCTGTGGATGTAGCTGTAGTCGTCGATGGTTCTGATGATGGAGTCGGCTGGGAAGCCGCTGTATCTGTAGTGCTGCCTGTCTGGCACGCACTGAGAAGCAAGGATGTGCATAGTAGCATCATCGCTCCAAAGGTTGGTCTTGAAAATCTAAACATCGATGTGTCCCCTTCCCCGTTCAATTGATAATAAGTCTCATTCTCATTATGGGAATAGGCGTTGGGGCTTACAATAGACGATTCCAACCATCGTAATGGATTATACTGAACCTGTACCGTCTGTTGATGTTCTGCGCGAAACTGTAGCGGAGATAAGCCAGTATGCTTTTTGAACAAACGACTGAAATAGTACACATCCGCATACCCCACGTTGCTTGCAATCTCCTGAATACGTGCCTCTGTCCTTAATAGAAGCTGCTTCGATTTGTGTATGCGCACATGAATGAGATATTCAATCGGGCCAAGTCCAATCTGATTCTTGAACAAACGAGACAGGTAACTTGTACTGCAATGGTACCTTCTCGCGAGTTCTTCCGCTGTAATCGATTCGTTGTAATTCGTGTGAATGTAGTTGATCGTCTCTGTTACGATAGTTGTTCTGCTGTTTTCTTGGTTCGTCGATGTCTGAATTTGCCTCAAGACCTCGTTTACAAACGGGAGGAACGTAGACTGTGCCTGTAACTTATCCATCGGACTAGATTGTTGCCATGAACGGAACATCGTATCACATTTTTCCTGAATCGCCAGTAATGCATAGGGTGTAAAAACATACGGTATACGAAAACTTTGCGCATCCTCTAGTGACGCACAGAACGGCGTATATTGAATGAAGTAACAGGCAAAGTCCTGATCTAGCGGATGCAAACTCAGTTCATCTCCCTCTCCCCCGTGCAGAATATAGGGAGCCTGCGCCTGATACACCTTTCCTGATAAATTCACTCTAGCCTTTCCATGCGTTATAACTATGAAAAAACTGCCCTGTCCCAGATCAAGATCAGGGACTATACCATACGCTACGCGATAATGCCGAATCTCCAGCAATCTAAAGGCAGTTCGGCTCCACCGCTCAATATGAGCTTCCCAATCCATACATGCTCCTCCCCACTTTGATGGCAGAACGGCCTTTATCGTTGCTGTTACACCTGGATTTCTTTCGATTTAAAATATGCCTATTATATCACAGACAAAAAGCCATTAACCCCTAAGGGTTAACGGCCATTAGAATCATTTTTATGAGTACTCTCTTACATATTGTTTATCTTCTTTCAGTTGCACGATATCATGACCTGTTGGATTCTGGAAGGCACGAAGTCCAAAGGTTTGCGCAACCGCAAAGATATGGTCAAAGATATCGGCCTGCACGGATTCATAAACGCCCCAATTAATATCATTGCTGAATGCGTAAATTTCAAGAGGCAGTCCGCGATCTTCCGGTGCTAATTGTCTTACAATCATCGTCATATCCTGATTAATTTTGGGATGATTCCGTAGGTATTGATGGATATACTCTCTAAAGACACCCACATTGGTGAGCTGTCTACCGTTCACATTGCTCTCCCGATTTACTTGATGCTCAACGTTGTAGGCTTCGATCTCCTCTAGCTTGGTGGTTACATAATCGGTTAAGTAGTGAATTTTCTCAAATTCAGCTACCATCTCCTCCGTACAAAATCGGATACTACTGATATCAATATAGATGCTTCGCTTAATTCTTCTTCCGCCCGAGACCTGCATACCTCTCCAGTTGCGGAACGAGTCAGAGATTAGAGCATAGCTGGGAATCATCGTAATCGTTTTATCAAAATTTCTGACCTTCACGGTATTCAGTGTAATGTCGATGACGTCACCGTCTGCATTATATTTCGGCATTTCAATCCAGTCGCCTACGCGTACCATATCATTGGATGATAATTGCACACCCGCGACTAGCCCAAGAATCGAGTCTTTGAACACCAGCATCAGTACCGCCGATAATGCACCAAGTCCACTAAGAATGATCAATGGATTCTGACCAATCAGGTTCGAGATGACGATAATGCCTCCTATAATAAATAGGACAATCTTCGCCACCTGAATATATCCCTTAATCGGTCTAATCTTCGAGACTTCATAGGAACGATATATCTCATCGAATACATTGAGTAATGTGTTGAACACGGTGATCATGACAACAATCATATATGTCATTGCAGCCTTCTCTACTAAGGCTTGGTAGGCTGGAAAGATATAAGCTGAGTAATAGATAATGATGGCTGGCACGAGATGCGACAGCTTGTGAAATAATTTTTTCTCGACAATGATGTTGCCCCATCTGTAGCGGTTGTTATTGACGATATGATTGATCGTCTTCAGTACGATTTTTTTGGTAATATAATTCGCCACGACTGAGATCATCGCAATAAAAATAATCATGATGATGTTTGAAAGATACCCGATGGATGGTTCACTCATGCCCAATTCTTCTAGTTGATTTCTAATAAAGTCCATGGTTTCCTCCTCACACAGTTTAGTTTAGCCTACTATTATAGAGTAGTTTGAAGCACGACGCAAAATGCCTACAAAAATAACCACCTAAGAAGGTGGTTTCTTCGTCTAACCTCATAAGACCGCTCCGCCGCGCCCTGCTATAACTGCTCTATGAATCGTTCGCTCTCCTCCGCAATGCGGTCTGGTGCCTCGTTATGAATATAATGTCCACCAGGTAGGAATAGAATTTCGCCTCTTTTCACAGACGCTATGTAGTTCTTCAAAACAGCCTGCCAGTTCTGCACCGGCACTTCCTCTCTGCTCGAACCAAAGAAATACATCGGTACATCTGGAACACCGTGTTCCAGAACCTTGGCCGCGTTATCTCTAATCATCTTCACTTCGTCGTTCATATTCGACGTCTGCGTACTCTTGTAAAATAGGGCTCGGTAGAGCTCCTCTTCTTGCGAAGAGAGTTGCTTCTGCTGAATAGCCGCTGATGAATCTACAATGCCAGGGAAAAAGCGGGTGATTCCAATGCGTGCTCCATACCTGTAAGTGCCATTGTTCCAGGCGAAGGGAGCGGGTATTCTTCATACACCTCTGGAACCGCTGGATCAAGTCCGATAATGGCCTCGACCTCAGCTGGATACATCTGTGCCCAGTATAAGGCTTCAATGCCTGACATCGAATGTGGAAACAAGACATATGGTGGTTGCTGTCCTGCCAAAGTCAGTGCGGATCGTGTCTCTTCGAGCATCGTATCGATATCACGGGAGACCTTGGCCGTTTCACTGAAGCCATAACCTGCTTTTTCCACAACTGCGATCTTATATTGATCCGATAATCTAGTGTATAAAGCTTTGAAATCCAGTACAGGAGCAGATGTGCCCCGCCCGACATAAAGACAAGCGTTCGTGATCCGGTTCCCTCGGTGTAGACGTGCATCTGATGATTGTTCACATTGACCATCGTTCCTGACGGTACAAGTAAAGCTGATTCTTGTTTTAATTGAATTCGATGATTCGTGAAGCTAATAGCGATAAATATAAGCAGAAGACCCAGCAAAGCGATGACGCTATATCCCATTCTTTTCAACCAAACTCTCATCGTTATCCTCCTACCACATGTTTATTCCATAAATCAGGTATGTGTATGTACATTTCCAAACGGTTAAACTCTCTAAATGAAGCTCTACTGTGACCCCAACCCTTACGGTTAGCTCGATAATGCTCAATACCATCTTCTCATAAAAAGGATACAGATGGAGAACGTTCTACTATTCGTTATTATACGAAATATACTACAACATCTGGTATAATGGCGATAATTACATATTAGTTTTTAATTATACGTGTAAAGATGATGAATCATAGGAGGATATGACGGAATGAACAGACTTTCCCTCGGTACTAAGGTACTGATGCTAATCACCGCATTTAGTTTGACACTAGCAAGTACAATTTCAGCCGCAGACTTCACAGAATTCCCCAAGCCTACGTGGAGTACCACGGTACCAGCCAATACAAGCACAAATGACTTTGCCTACAAACCTATAGAACATCAGTATTTACCTATCGTGTCTACGAAGAACCATACGGCCTACATGTTGCTACGTCATAAAGTAGGGAACAAATCTACCTATCAAATGATGGCAGTCAACGACATAACCGGAAAACCAAAGTGGGTTCACAGCTCACCTTATAAATATAATCCCTACGATATTGATGCAAATGGGAACCCTTACTATGTAGAAAAGGTTAAAGTCGGAAACAAACATGGGAGCAAGCTGATTGCATTGGATGCCAATATGAAGCCACGATGGGAAAAGGTCTTTCCTGATGGCGGAAACTTCGAGGTGCTGAGCGATGGTCGTTATGCAGTCATTGATTTTGTTGGCGAGCAAAACCTACTTAAGCTCTACTCACCAGAAGGTAAAGAACTTGTTAGCAGATTGTACAATGGTACAATTCGACACATCCAAGGAGATTACGTTGGTACAGCCAACTATGAGGAAAATGCTACGGTCATAACGATTTACTCTATCTCAAGAAATAAAAAAGTCACCTCTTACGCTTGGCCAAAAGAATATTTCAGTCCGTACCATAACGACTTTGATGTCCTGAGTGGTGGTACGATTCTTGTTCCTCTCATCGACGAAAAGACAGGAATGGAAACGTTACAAGGTATTTCGCCTACAGGGAAAAAGAAATGGACTCGCTCCTTGCCCACACCAGTACCTAACAGTACACTGTTTCAATCGATCGGAAACCATTATCTCATTCAAGAGAAAAATACACTTAGCGTCTATGACACAAACAACAAACAGATCTCCACAAGGATCTTCGACGATCTTCCTGAGCTTGGTAAGTTACAGTTTCTGAATAAGGATACCTTTGTATTCGGTTCAGTCGAGGATAAAGGGCTGGTTCCTGTGAAGTTGATTGAGCAAGGGTTTACCAACAATGATTATGTTACACTGCCATCGAAAGCGGTATATCATGTGCTGGATCGTACGCTAAGATCGATAAACGCATTAAAGTTAGACCAAGCGCCGTTCTCGGCAGAGAACATCCGCTTCGTCAATGCTAATACATTTTATCTAACCATGGAGAAAACATTAGCGAAGTACGAGCTCACGGGTAAGTAGGTTTGGTGATTGCTAGTATGCGGAAATTTTCGTTTGATATGAATATGATCTATGTAACTGGGTAGCTGCACTTGTAGTTCTTGTAGTTCTTGTTAAAATAATGTTCCATTCTTAATGTCTCTAGAATGGCTGGTTTAACACCATTGGTAAGATGCAGGGCACCGCGTGCTGGATATTGCACGCGGTGCGAATAACAACTTCATGCTAGGTTCACCTTAATTCATTTCCTCACGCTTCATTCGAGATGGCTAGTAATTCGCTTACTGTGACCAAACGGTACCCTTCCGCAATAAGCTCTTCTACCAGTATTCGAACAGCCTCCACCGTCTGTGAACGATCCCCATACCCATCATGAAAAATGATTACACTACCAGGCTTTACCGTAGGCCTTGTATGCTCCAAAATATACTCTACACCAGGGTTGTCCCAATCCTTCGCACCGCCGTTAACCGCAGCAACCGTATGGTAACCCTGTTCCACCGCCAGAGATAAGATGTCGTCATTTATCCCAAAGTATGGTGGTCTGAAGAGCTTCGCTGGATTTCCTGTTACTTCCTGTATGACCTTCTCCGCTCGTTGTAGTTCCTCCCCTGCTTGCTCCAACGTTAATTCGGTCAAATTGGGATGTGTAAACGTATGATTTGCTATCTCATGCCCTTCACGGTGAACCTCAGCTGCAATTTCAGGGTACGATTCCATCTCCTTACCAATCATGAAGAAGGTCGCTTGTCCTCCAACACGATGGAAAATCTCAAGGATTTGCTGTGTGTACACCGGATGTGGGCCATCATCAAATGTGAAAGCTACAGCCTTTTCTCGAACGGATACCTGTTCAACTAACAACATTTTATTCATGAAATAATAGCTCCTCTCTATGATAACTTGAATATAAAACCTTAAAGTGTGTGTTTTACACATGGAGTTAAGATATATGTACAATCGTATTATGGTAACAATTATATCAAACAGCATGGGAATATAGGGAAAATATGAGGTCTGAAATAGAAATTAGCCATCATCGGTTTCTCAATTCTCAACTGGCAATAGCAGACCTAACTTTACTAGCAGCATTAAATGTAATAATATTACAAATATACTTAATAATATGTAGATAGCTTTATATATTAAATACGTCAAAGAGAGCAGAATCTATAAGGGAGAAACTAATTTTATGAAGAAAAAACGTGGCTTATGGGTGACCCTAGCTCTAGCTATGACGATAACAGCGATAATTGCTTATGCTTCAACAAGCACAAATCAGGCAGGTGTACTTGCAAGATCAGATACACTTGAAGGTTCCAATAGTGATCCTTTTACCGAAGAAAAGCCTATCGACTCAATGGTTATTGGTACGGACAATCCCATTGGTGATACTGTAAGTGGCAATGCAGTTGTACAAAAATTCTTCACTGTAAATGCGGGGCATGGCCATATTAAACTTTCGATGAACAACCATAGTAGTCATTCGGTTTTTGTTTCCTTAACACACAATAATACGGAAAAAGTATATTTCTCTCAGGAGATTGCCGGAAAAGAAAATTTTACGTGGAAAAACTTCGAACAAGGTTTTGAACAAGGCGTGCGTGGTGGAGACTATACGCTTCAATGGAGTGGCGGGGGTAGTCAAGTAAATGGCGACTTCTCCGGGGTAACCGGTTCATCCATTTCTGATGTTATGAATTAACGATTCAAGTGTGCTGTTGAGAAGGCTCTCGATGCCGAGGGCTTTTTTTGTTCACTCAATCTCCTTCGGGTCAGCCCGTTTAAAAGAATGGAGACCTGTTATCAATCGCATGCAAACTGTAACTCCCCTATAGGCTTCTGCATAGCATGGAGAATATGAACGAATCTAAATTGGAGGTCATGACCATGAACTTGCAACTGCAGGGGCAGCAAGAACAAACATTGTTTCGAATGGATCCAACCACTATGAATAACTTAAAATCCATTCAAGACCATGTAACAAATACATGTAAACACCATGTTAATACACTTGTTCGAGTGGAGACAGTAGATGGCGATGTTTTTGAAGGGTTACTCATCCACGGCGAAAGGGGAATTTTATACTTAAAACTACCAAGCTCTATGACTAATCGAGGCTTTGTTCCTGGTTTCCAAAATGATGTCGTATTACCCCTAGTGCTGTTTAATTTACTCGCCATTTCATTATTATAGGCCTGACCCAAGCCTAATCCTATCATTAAGGAGTGAAATTTTATGGCATTCATGCCGCCTCAAGGACCACAAGGAACACAGCAGCCACCATCCTCTCCTCCTCCACAATTCACACCACCGCAACCCGCTGCTACAGCGTTCGCCATCGACCCCGGAGCTATTGTCGGTTGTTTATTCCGCAACACCTATGTGTGGCTGAGAAATGGGAACTCGTTCTGGTTCTTCCCAACCTTTGTAGGGCGTACATCCGTTGCAGGTTTTAGATGGACCGGTCGAAGATGGGTGTTTACTGGAGTTGATCTAAGAAGCATTGTGTCATTTACATGTTTTTGAGAAGAAAATAGCGATCCCTTTTCAGCTCAGCAAAAGCAAAAAAGCACCCTCTTGGGTGCTTTTTCTAATACTACTAATGGAGGCGAGGGGAGTCGAACCCCTGTCCGAAGATAACGACACATAAGCTTCTACGGGTGTAGTCACAGTTTTGATGTCACCCGAGTATCGCCCCGTAACCGGCTATACGTTGGGTCAGCCTGATTGTCTTCTTCAGCACACCCCAGGCGGAGATGTGACAGCGTATCCCACTACTAGTTAGCCCCTAATCCTGTCACATGGGCGATGCAGGTTAGAAGCACGCACACAGTTTCTTAGGCTGCGAAAGCGTAGTTTGTTTGTTGTTTGCCGTTTAATAGGCTTTAGCGTTGATGAAGCGGACGCGTCCCCACTACCCGCTACCCATGCTCGAACTATCCCCGTCGAATCCATAAACGCCCCCTCATATAAGAAGGGCTCCAGGATTAATCCGTGAATACGGAGCAAAGGTGCTGCACATCTTTTTCCTCCAAGGTAAAAAGATGCTCTTTCTAACTCGGCATTCCTGTCTGCTACATAAGTAATCTTATCACAGGACAGCTCACCGATATAGTACAGATTGCTGGAAGACATTCCAGCAGGCTAAGTAACCGTGCAAGTTTAACCAATACAGCAGTTACCAGCGAATCGTCTACATATTATACCGCGTCCCTCAGACGAAGTAAAGTTCACTGCCACGTAGCAACGATTCATCATCAGCTTCACTTAACTATTTTACCCACGATCCGAGAAAATTAAGCAACCACGAACTTATCTTCTCGCATCCAACGTACCCTCACTGCTCATAAGCAATAAAAAATCTCAATCCCGCCCATTACCGGAAAAGTTTGAGATTCTCTATCGTAATATGACTGTCACTAATTCACCAGCAACCGATGGCTAACGAAATCTAGACACAGCCTCTCACGCTTTACCATCCAATTAACGAGCAATCTTCTGCTTCTCGCGCATTGCTCTTTGAATATCACGTTGTGCATCCCGCTTGGCAGCAGTCTCACGTTTATCATATTGTTTCTTACCTTTACCCAGTCCAAGCAGCAGCTTGGCATAGCCATTACGCACATAAATCTTCAGCGGCACAATGCTGTAACCGTCTTGCTTCGACAGTCCAAGCAGCTTGTGAATCTGCGATTTGTGCAGTAATAGCTTCCGTGTGCGTGTAGGATCGAGTGGATTATGTCGGTTCCCTTGTTCAAAAGGACTAATATGCATATTGTGAATATGAATCTCACCGTTCCGAATCGTGGCAAACGCATCTCCAATATTCGCACGTCCGTTACGAATAGACTTAATCTCCGTTCCGGTAAGCACCATGCCCGCTTCATACGTATCTTCAATGAAGTAGTCATGGGAAGCCTTTTTGTTCTGTGCGAGCACTTTACTCTGTCCATCATTCTTGCCCATGTCCTCACTCCTTCTTCATAAAATAAATCCGTTCCATGCTTGTGTCCACATGCATTCATGTTGCACCAAATTACCCGTGCCAGACCTCAATTGTAGCAATTACGGCTGTTAAAATCAAGAAAGAGGCGACCTCAGCCGCCCCTCCTCATTACACCTTTTCCAGACCATAGGAAACAGCTTCACACATTCCTCAAGACTGTCTCTTTTATCTATAACGCTTCATCAAGGATTGTTCTGCTCTCCAGATCATGCACCTTGTCAGCTCAACTCATCTATTCAACAGCCTTACCTTACTTTTTCTTCTTCCGTACAAAAGCCGCCGTACTATTACCCGCTCCGCCTTTGTTCTTCTTGCGCTTACGACGAGGTGCTCCACCTTCCTGAGTGCCTCCAGGTGTTGCTGCATCGCCAATAAAGATACCGCTAGGTGACGTTTTTTTGCGGCCATTGCCGCCTTTGCCACCTTTACCGGATTTGAAGCTGCCTTCACCGCGATCGCTGCGACCGCTAGAGCTACTTCCCTGGCCTCCGCCAGCACTTTGCTCCTGACTACCACTTGGTGCAGAGCTGTAGCCACCTTTGCCTGAACCAAAGCCGAAGCTTACTGCTCCTTTGCCACGATTAGTTGATGCACCAGCTTCTCCACTCCGGCGCTCACCCTTCGGTTTGCCGCTACCTTTACCAGCAAAGCCGCCAGTTGAGCCTGCTCCGGCATTCGCTGAACCACTACGTCCGCCGCGTCCACCTTTGCTGCTTTCTTCCGGTGATTTGCCGCCACGACCTCTTCCAGCACCACCTGTAGAGCCAGAGCCACCTTTGCCACCACGTGAACCACTGAATCCACCTTTCGCTGCACCACGTCCACCGTTACCTCCAGGGCGACCGCCTTTACCGCCGCGGCCACCACCGAAACCACCAGGACGCTCACCGCGAGGCTTCATATCCACCATTTCAAAGTCAATCGTATACTCTTCCATGCTTACACGTGCCACACGGATCTTCACTTCATCACCGATGCGGAACACTTTGGAAGTACGCTCCCCAATAAGAGCCATATGTTGATCGTCAAAATGGTAGTAGTCGTCCGTGAGCGCACTCAGGCGAATAAGACCCTCTACTGTATTCTCCAGCTCAATAAACATACCGAAGCTTGTTACGCTGCTGATCATGCCCTCGAACTCTTCGCCTACTTTATCCAGCATATACTCAGCTTTTTTCATTTTCTCCGTATCACGTTCTGCTTCCACCGCAACACGCTCACGTTCGGATGATTGCTGTGCAATATCCGCCATACGTCCAGCCAAGTACTCTTGACGGTTTTCTGGCAGAGCTCCGTTGTTCTCGATAACCTCACGAATCACACGGTGAATAACAAGGTCAGGATAACGACGGATTGGAGAAGTGAAGTGACTATAGAATTCTGCCGCCAGACCGAAGTGACCCGACATTTCAGAATCATACTTCGCCTGTTTCATAGAACGTAGCATCATCGTACTAATGACCGTCTGCTCTTTTGTTCCGTTGATATCCTCAAGCAACGATTGGAGCGCACGTGGATGGATGGCGTTACCGCGACCTTTAACGTGGTGTCCAAAATTCGCCGCAAAGGCGAGGAAATTTTGCAATTTTTCTTGATCCGGGTCTTCATGCACACGATAGATGAACGGTACTTTAAGCCAGTGGAAATGCTCTGCTACTGTTTCATTAGCCGCTAACATGAACTCCTCAATGATCTGCTCCGCAATCGAACGCTCCCGTTTCACAATATCAATCGGTTTGCATTCTTTATCTACAATGATCTTGGACTCTTCAAAATCAAAGTCAACCGCCCCCCGGCGCATACGCATCGCACGCAGCTTCAAGGCAACTTCCTTCATCAGATGGAAGTCATCCACCAGATCTTTATATCGTTCGAGCAATTCCGGCTCTTCGCCTTCAAGGATTTTACGAACGTTGGAATACGTCATCCGCTCTTTTGTTTTAATGACACTTGTGAAAATATCGTGCTTCACAACCTTCATCTGGTCGTTAAACTCCATCTCACAGGACAATGTCAGACGATCAACCTGCGGATTCAAGCTGCATATGCCGTTAGATAGGCGTTGTGGCAACATCGGAATAACACGATCCACCAAATACACACTACATCCACGATTATACGCTTCTTGATCCAGCTTAGAGTTCTCGCGCACATAATAGCCAACGTCAGCAATATGAACACCCAGACGATAATTGCCATTAGGTAGCTTCTCAACGTTTACCGCATCATCCAGATCTTTGGCATCTTCGCCATCAATCGTAACGATATTCAGCCCACGCAGATCACGACGCCCCTGTTGAACAATCTCCTCATCTGTGATGGAGTCTGGTGCCTGCTCTGACTCCGCAACGACTTCATCCGGGAAAGCTTCTGGCAGTTGATGCTTGCGAATAACGGACAGAATATCAATGCCCGGCTCATCCTTATGCCCGAGAATCTCAATAATCTCACCCTCAGCCGCCGCACGGCCTTCTGGGTAACTAACGATCTTCGCTACAACCTTCTGTCCATCGACAGCTCCAGCAAAATTAGTGCGTGGGATGAAAATATCCCTATTAATGCGTTTATCGTCCGGAATGACGAATCCGTATACCTCATGGCTTTGGAATACCCCAACGACTTGTGTCACCGCACGTGTAACAATGCGAACGATCTCGCCCTCCAAACGTCCACCTGACGGCCCTTTGGAAGTCACCTTCACGAACACGATGTCACCGTTCATCGCACTTTTCATATCATTCGCATGGATATACACATCGGGGTGCTCTCGATCCTCTGGGATCAGAAACGCAAACCCTTTGGCGTGTGCCTGCAAACGTCCACGTACCAAGTCCATACGTTCAGGCATACCGTAACGGTTGTTACGGGTAAGCAGAATTTTGCCGGATTCCTCCAGCGTATTGAGCATAATCAAAAAAGATTTGAAATCAGCTGCATCTTCAATCTCGAAGTGCTGTTCCAGCTCTTGATAAGTCATCGGTTTATAAGCGGTCTCCCGCATAAAGTCGAGCAATTGTTGTTCTGTTATCATTAATATATTCACCTCGGGAAACATAAAAGTATGATCTTGTCTCATCTCTTTATGTATCGGAATCCTTACCAATTTCATGCAATGTCATGCGTACCTTACTATCTCATACCCTAGTATACACGAATTCAATCCAGCACATCCGTCCCTAACAAAAAAACCACAGACGCAGGATTGCTCAAGGATAAGCACGCTTTCAAACGTAACTACGGATCATATCAAGTTAGAATTACTTCTTCTATACTTACTGAAAAAGGGATCAATCCACTTGTTCATGTATCATGAACCTCATTATAGGAATAGATTATGCGTGGAAGCACAGACAGGTACATTCCCTACATCGTAGGGGCATACCTTTCGAGGGAAGGAGAACCGAACAGAAGAGAAAAAGTAGTTCATGTATATAGGTGGCAGGAAAATACTGGACACTTTAAAATTTATTAAAAAACCTCCGTTTCTTCTCGAAACGAAGGTTAATCTTACAAGCGAATTCCGCTCATGCTATTGAATTGTCTGAGAACTTATCCTTCTTACTTGGACAAGATCGTAACAATAATAGACAAAATCATGAAACCTGCACCGAGTACAACCGTTGCACGTTGCAAGAAAAGATCCAGTCCGCGCGCTTTCGTTTTACCGAAAAGATGTTCCGCACCACCGGAGATGGCACCCGCCAAACCAGCGCTTTTCCCGTGCTGCAGCAATACTACAGTGATTAGACCGATCGAGAAAACAACGAGCAGCAATTTCAAAGCAATATCCATTCTTTCCACCTCCTACCCATGTGGGCATAACATCTCACCATAAAAACAGTTAGTTTGATTGTACCATAGCTACTGCTGTGATACAAGTAGTGCTTGCTATACATTCATCCAACTTTATCCACTGTTATAGCAAAGTCTGACGGAGATTCCTCTCCATAATAAAAAGACAAGCCGGTTACCCGGCTTGCCCGAAAAGCTGTGTACACAGCTTATTTTTTGAGGTTGTAGAATCCTTTAAGACCATTGTATTGAGCCAGTTCACCCAGTTGATCCTCAATGCGGAGCAATTGGTTGTACTTCGCGATACGGTCTGTACGGGAAGGAGCACCTGTTTTGATTTGTCCAGCGTTAGTTGCAACCGCGATGTCAGCGATTGTGCTATCTTCGGACTCACCGGAACGGTGGGAGATAACAGCAGTGTATCCTGCACGTTTAGCCATTTCGATTGCATCGAATGTTTCAGTCAATGTACCGATTTGGTTTACTTTGATCAGGATGGAGTTACCGATACCTTGCTCGATACCTCTACCCAGACGCTCTGTGTTTGTTACGAACAAGTCGTCACCAACGAGTTGTACTTTGTCTCCCAATTTCTCAGTGAGCAATTTCCAACCATCCCAGTCATCTTCGGACATACCGTCTTCGATTGTGATGATTGGGTATTTCTCAACCCATGAAGCCAGAAGGTCAACATACTCAGCGGAAGTGTAAGATTTACCTTCACCAGCAAGTGTATATTTACCATCTTTGTAGAACTCAGTGGAAGCTACGTCCATACCCAAGAATACGTCAACGCCTGGTTTGTAACCAGCTTTTTCGATCGCTTCGATGATTGTAGTGATTGCTTCTTCGTTAGAACCAAGGTTTGGTGCGAAACCACCTTCGTCACCTACTGCTGTGTTCAAGCCTTTGGAGCTCAGTACAGATTTCAGGTTGTGGAAGATTTCTGCGCCTACGCGAAGAGCTTCTTTGAAGCTTGGTGCGCCAACAGGAAGAACCATGAACTCTTGAACGTCGATGTTGTTGTCAGCGTGCTCACCACCGTTGATGATGTTCATCATTGGTACTGGAAGAGCTTTAGCGTTGAATCCGCCGAGGTAAACGTAAAGTGGCAAGTCCAAAGCGTCAGCAGCAGCCCGAGCTACAGCCATGGATACTGCCAAGATTGCGTTAGCGCCCAATTTACCTTTGTTTGGCGTACCATCCAAAGTGATCATCAATTTGTCGATACCCAGTTGATCCAATGCGTCCATACCGATAACTTCTGGAGCGATTGTTTCGTTTACGTTTTTAACAGCTTGCAGAACGCCTTTACCGAGGTAACGGGATTTGTCACCATCGCGAAGCTCAACAGCTTCGTGGGCACCAGTGGATGCACCAGATGGAACGATTGCGCGTCCGATTGCGCCGGACTCCAAGTATACTTCAACTTCAACTGTAGGGTTACCGCGGGAGTCGAGGACTTCGCGAGCGTACACGTCAGAAATAATAGTCATGAGTGATAATCTCCTTTAAATTTGGATTTATTTAAATTCGGGAAAACTTGTGCTTGCCCTTATTCACTACGTCAGCAGAATCGTCTTCCGATCGCTGTTATCCCCTGATTTCTTTGAACTTATCGTCATAAGTTGAAATCATGTGATAAAGGCGAACGCGTTGCTTCTTCAGACTATTTCTGCTGCCTTCGTTCCGGGGCAAACGCCAAACTGCCCAATTCATATAAGAGGTTGTGTATCTTATTTACGGGTAGCGATGACAGATGTTCCTGTCATTTCTTCCGGTTTTGGCAATTGCATCAGGTCAAGAATCGTTGGCGCGATATCAGCCAAAATTCCGCCTTCACGCAAGGTTACATTCGCATCAGTAACGATAAATGGAACAGGGTTCGTTGTATGTGCAGTGAACGGACGTCCTTGCTCATCGAATACCATATCCGCGTTACCATGATCCGCAGTAATCAGCACAACGCCGCCTTTTGCGAGAACCGCGTCTACAACACGTCCCATGCACTCGTCTGTTACTTCAACCGCTTTGATTGTAGGCTCCAGCATACCGGAGTGTCCAACCATATCAGGGTTAGCGAAGTTCAGAATGATTGCATCGTGTTTGTCTGCTTCAATCTCGCGTACACATGCGTCTGCCACTTCATAAGCGCTCATCTCTGGTTGCAAGTCATATGTTGCAACTTTTGGTGAGTTAATCAGTACGCGAGTTTCGCCTGGAAGCTCAACATCACGTCCGCCGCTGAAGAAGAACGTTACGTGCGGGTATTTCTCTGTTTCTGCAATACGCAGTTGTTTTTTGTTGTTCTGTACCAGAACCTCACCCAGTGTATTGTCGAGGTTCTTCGGCGAGTACGCCACATAACCTTCAACCGTCTCACTGAACAGAGTTAGGCACACAAAGTGCAAGCCTTCTGGGAACTTCGGTCCACGATCGAAACCGCGGAAGTCTTGGTTCGTGAATACTTGCGACAACTGGATTGCACGGTCAGGACGGAAGTTGAGGAAGATAACGGAATCGCCGCTTTCTACCAAACCTACCGGCTCACCATCCGCTTTGACGATAACCGTTGGTTCAACGAATTCATCAAATACGGATTTCTCATACGATTCTTCAACCGCTTTGAGTGGATCAGTGTATTTAGGGCCATCTCCATAAACGATAGCGCGGTATGATTTCTCAACTCGCTCCCAACGTTTGTCACGGTCCATCGCGTAATAGCGACCTTGTACCGTAGCGATCTGTCCTACACCAACCTCTTCAATTTTCGCGATCAGTTTTTGCATGAAGTCTTTACCACTGTCCGGCATAACATCACGGCCATCCATGAAGGCATGAATATACACATCATTCATTTCTTCTTTTTTGGCGAGATCCAGCATAGCGAACAAGTGGTCGATGTGACTATGTACGCCACCATCAGACAACAAGCCGTAGAGATGAAGCTTTTTACCGTTTTGTTTCGCTTCGCGTACAGCTTTAACGAGCGTTTCGTTATCGAAAAACTCACCATCGCGAATTGATTTGGAGATACGGGTCAAATCCTGGTAAACGATCCGGCCAGCACCAATGTTAAGGTGACCAACCTCAGAGTTCCCCATTTGCCCTTCTGGCAAACCTACAGCCTCACCGCAAGCAGTGAGTGTTGTGTGTGGGAATTGGCTCATAAAACGGTCATAATTCGGTTTTTTGGCTTGCGCTACCGCGTTGCCTTCCACCGTATTACGAAGACCGAAGCCATCCATGATGATCAGTGCTACAGGTTTTGGAGCTGTCATCTTACTTCGCCCCCTCAACAAGCGCGATGAACGAAGCTGGCTGCAAGCTAGCACCGCCAACAAGTGCGCCGTCGATGTCGCTTTGTCCGAGGTATTCAGTTACGTTCTCAGGTTTAACGCTGCCGCCGTATTGAATACGAACTGCATCAGCAACCTGCTCGTTGTACAGATCTTTCACCAATGTACGGATGTAAGCAATAACTTCATTCGCATCTTGGGAAGTGGAAGATTTGCCTGTTCCAATCGCCCAGATTGGCTCATAAGCAATAACAACTTGTGCTGCTTGCTCTGCGGACAGACCTTCAAAAGCAGCTACCGTTTGCACTTTGCATACGTCTTTTGTTTGGTTCGCTTCACGCTCTTCGAGCGTCTCACCAAGACAGAAGATTGGAGTCAATCCGTGACGGAATGCTGCATGCAACTTTTTATTGACAGTCTCATCGGTTTCCGCAAAATATTGACGGCGCTCCGAGTGACCAATAATGACATAATCCACACCCAGGTCTTTCAGCATGATGCCGCTGATCTCACCTGTGAATGCACCATTATCTTCAAAGTGAAGATTTTGGGCACCAATTTTGATGTTTGTACCTTTAACCGCTTCTACCAGTGTTGGCAGATTCGTAAATGGTGCGCAGATTACAGTTTCCACGCCTTCTACTTCCGCTTTTCCTTTAACCTCCTGAATGAAGTCATTGGATTCGGAAACGGTTTTGAACATTTTCCAGTTACCTGCAATAATCGGTGTTCTCATGGTTTTCAACTCCTTCATGCTATAGCTTAAAACTTATTTGTCGTTCAATGCAACTACGCCTGGAAGCACTTTGCCTTCCATGAATTCGAGTGATGCTCCGCCACCTGTGGAGATGTGATCCATTTTGTCAGCCAATTTGAACTTCTCAGCTGCTGCTGCGGAGTCACCGCCACCAATTACTGTGTAAGCATCAGTTGTTGCGCAAGCTTCCGCCACTGCACGAGTACCGTGGGAGAATGGCTCGATTTCGAATACGCCCATTGGTCCGTTCCATACAACGAGTTTGGAGTTTTTAACCACGTCAGCATAGATCTCACGTGTTTTAGGACCGATGTCGATACCTTCCCAATCTGCAGGAATGTCGCCAACTTCAACGATTTTTGTGTTTGCATTCGCACTGAAATCATCGGAAATTACGATATCCACTGGCAGGTAGAAGTTCTTGCCCAATTTCTTCGCTTTTTCGATGAAGCCCAGAGCAACATCCAGTTTGGATTCATCCAACAGAGATTGACCTACTTCATGACCTTGAGCCTTCATGAACGTGTAAGACAGACCTCCACCGATGATTACGTTGTCTGCAATATTCAACAGGTTGTCGATCACATCGATTTTGTCTTTAACTTTGGAACCACCGATGATTGCTGTGAAAGGACGCTCAGGATTGGAGATTGCTTTACCCAATACTTCAAGCTCTTTTTCCATCAACAAACCAGATACAGCTGGTAGCAAGTGAGCGATACCTTCTGTTGAAGCATGTGCTCTGTGTGCCGCACCAAACGCGTCGTTAACGAAAACGTCAGCCAGTTCAGCAAATTGTTTTGCCAGTTCAGGATCGTTTTTCTCTTCGCCAGCGTGGAAACGAACGTTCTCAAGCAACAATACGTCACCGTTGTTCAGTTCAGCGATTTGAGCTTTAACTGTTTCGCCAACGGAATCGTCAGCTTTAACAACTTTTTTACCAAGCAATTCAGACAAACGCTCAGCAGCTGGAGTCAAACGCAAGGATTCAACCACTTCGCCGTTAGGGCGACCCATGTGGCTTGCCAAAATGACTTTAGCACCTTTTTCGATCAAGAAGTTGATCGTAGGCAGGGTTGCACGAATACGCTTGTCATCTGTAATTTTACCATCTTCGAGCGGCACATTAAAATCTACACGTACAAACGCCCGTTTTCCTGTTAATTCGATATCACGTACACTCTTTTTGTTCATCTGTATTTCCTCCGCACCCATGTATTTTGTGGACCAATGAAGAGCAAAAAACCCTTGTCAATCCTGGTGTTTTTGAGAAATTTGCAAAAGGTTGATATATAAAGAGCGGAAACAATACTCTGTTTCCGCTCTATGTTATTGCAGATATTACTTAATCATTTTTGCAAAGTGCTCCAAAGTGCGAACCAATTGTGCAGTGTAGGACATTTCATTGTCATACCAAGCTACAGTTTTAACCAATTGTTGGTCGCCAACAGTCAGAACTTTAGTTTGAGTTGCATCAAACAGGGATCCGAAAGTGATACCTTGGATATCGGAAGATACGATTTCGTCTTCAGTGTATCCGAAAGTTTGTGGATCGGAAGCTTCTTTCATTACTGCGTTAACTTCTTCAGCAGTAACTTTTTTACCCAATACAGTTACAAGCTCAGTCAGGGAACCAGTAGCTACTGGTACACGTTGAGCTGCACCGTCCAATTTACCTTGCAGTTCAGGGATAACCAAACCGATTGCTTTAGCAGCACCAGTTGTGTTAGGGATGATGTTTTCAGCCGCTGCACGAGCACGACGGAAGTCACCTTTAGGGTGTGGAGCATCCAAAGTGTTTTGGTCGCCAGTGTAAGCGTGAATTGTAGTCATCAAACCTTGAACGATTCCGAATTTGTCTTGCAACGTTTTTGCCATAGGTGCCAGGCAGTTCGTTGTGCAAGATGCGCCGGAGATTACAGTTTCAGTACCGTCGAGGATTTCATGGTTTACGTTGTAAACGATGGTTTTCATGTCGCCAGTAGCTGGTGCGGAGATAACAACTTTCTTAGCTCCACCTTTCAAGTGTTTCTCAGCAGCTTCTTTAGTTGTGAAGAAACCAGTACATTCCAGAACGATATCTACACCGAGGTCTCCCCAAGGCAGTTCTTCTGGGTTGCGGTTAGCCAATACTTTAACTTCTTTGCCGTTCACTTTGAAGAAGCCATCATGTACTTCAACATCCCCATCGAAGCGACCTTGAGTTGTATCATATTTAAGCAAATGAGCCAGCATTTTAGCATCAGTCAAGTCGTTGATTGCTACAACTTCAATGCCCTCTACATTTTGAATACGACGGAATGCCAAGCGACCAATACGTCCAAAACCGTTAATACCTACTTTAATCATGAGTAAGTTCCTCCCAAGTTTTGATTGATTTTTTTTATGAAGCTATATATTCAAGACAGACTGTGAAGTCCGTCAAGACAACAAATTTGAAGTGTTCTAGAAAATTAATTCTCATTCCAGTTCGGCAACGATGACTTTGGCAGCAGCCTCATCAATAATCAAAATATCTTCCTGTCCGAATCTAAGCACGGAGTGAATGGCAGCCGCTTTGCTTTTGCCACCCGCAATTCCGATCACTACATCGGTTCGTTCAATATCTTGAAGTCGCATACCGAGTGTAAGCATGGTGTGAACCACGTTACCCTGATCATTAAAATAATAACCGAATGATTCCGATACGGCTCCTTGCTCCTGAAGCTCTTCCACAATCTCTGTAGCAAGTTTGCGTCGCCGTGCCATCTCCACGGCATCACCGATTCCGTGAATAACGATGCGCGATTGTCTAATCAGCTGTAGAATCTCCTGGACACCCGGATCTTGAACAAGGGATTCATAGGCATGGTCACTAAGCAAATCCGGTACATGCAGGAGTTTGTATTGTGCTCCTACCCGTTTTGCCATCGTGGATGCGATCGTATTGGCCTGAATTTCGAGACTTTCTCCTAGTCCACCGCGTGCAGGGACGAACCAGACACCTTTGAGTGGTGTTGGCGGATTAAGCTGCTCTGCAACTTCAGCCGTTGTTGAACCGCCTGTTACGGCAACAACGTCGTTATCATTCATAATATTGCCGAGAGCCTTCGCTCCGGCCTTGCCCAGTTCCCGTTTGGCAAATGGAGATACGTCCGAATCGCCAGGAACAACGACTACCTTTTGCAGACCGTAGGCTTGCTTGATGCGCTCTTCCAGTTCGGACAATCCGAACAGCTCTTTGGCGACAGGTTCTAACTGCTGCAGCAAATCATGACCTGCCTCGCTGATCTTCATTCCTGTACTGTCAATTTCAATAAGTCCCTGAGCCTTTAATAGATCGGTCTCAGCCCTCAGAACCCGCTCGGTCATCTGCATGGAATTAGCTAACGTTCTTCGTCCAATCACATCCGATAACATGATCTGGTGTAGAATCGTATACCTCTTCTTCAAGACATCCATGAGATCAGGCAGAAGCTGCTTTTGCACTTCTAAAATCTTTCGCATGCTTTCCACTCCCGCAAGCTTCTCGTTCCAAGCTCTCTTTCATGGCCTCAAAATGTCCCGGGTTAACTTTTTAAGTCCCACGTCTATTCTACCTAAAACTGACGCGACATGCAAGTGTTTCAAACGCCCCATTTCATAACGTTTCTCTAAGCTTGTACGCGCTTATTTTCACAATCTTGAGCTTCTAGTAGGTGTTGAATCTGTTTCACACTATATATAGAAGAAAGTCTACATTCTTATCTACATATGGCTTCATTTCTACCTTGCTCAACATGTGCAAAACCTCTTATAGCATGTACTTAAATACATTCTTTATCCACTTATCTTCATCATTATCATTTTCGTTGTATTCCAAACTACGAGGCTGATCATTTGCTTGCATTTCGAACACGCTTAAGATATAATCATTAATGCTGTCACATATTTGAAGCTCATTTGTGTGCAAGCATCCGCGCTACGAAAGAGTAGCCAACAATTCATGTGCGCCCGTGGTCCAATGGATATGACGTAGGCCTCCGAAGCCTGAGATCCAAGTTCGATTCTTGGCGGGCGCGCCATTCTTATTTCGTAGTACATAACCCTTTTAACCAATGAAACCGGAAAGGTTTCTTTTTTTTCAAAGTTAGTTTGACTTTCTTTGACTTTTTGTTTGGAATTGTTTATGATGTGGGTAATACGGTAACAGTTTAAATATAAACACCAATTTAACATTTACATTTCCGAGGAGGTTTTTCACGTGAGTTATATTCCAATGGTCGTTGAACAGAGCAACCGCGGTGAGCGGGCCTATGACATCTATTCCAGATTGCTGAAGGATCGTATCATCTTCCTTGGCAGTGACGTGAATGACGTTGTGGCGAATGCCATTATGGCACAGATGTTATTCTTGGCTGCAGAAGATCCAGAGAAAGACATTCACTTATACATCAACAGCCCAGGCGGATCCATCACAGCCGGTATGGCCATTTACGATACAATGCAATTCATCAAACCAGATGTATCTACAATTTGCGTAGGTATGGCAGCTTCCATGGGTGCATTCTTGCTTAATGCGGGTGCCAAAGGTAAACGTTTTGCATTGCCTAACAGTGAGATCATGATTCACCAACCACTTGGTGGAGCACAAGGTCAAGCTACAGATATCGAAATCCGTGCTCGTCGCATTCTGAAAATGCGCGACACATTGAACCGCATCATCTCCGAGCGTTCCGGTCAACCCCTGGAGCGTATCGAGAAAGATACAGATCGTGACTACTTCATGAGTGCTGCTGAAGCTGCCGATTACGGTATCATTGATAAAGTTATCGAAAGAGTAGGTTCAGAAGGCGTATAATCGCGGAACTCACCTATAAAGTCATAATTTGAAGCCTTCTTGGCTTCTAACTATGAACTAGTAAAATCCCACCATTCTACGAATGGTGGGATTTTTTTGTCATTTTATGATGATGGCAACTGCAATTGCGCGTCGTTAAACTGCCGTTCTATACGTGATAAATCTGATATTTATTAAACATATGATAACGTTTCTGCTCTTACTTTTCAGCAGCTACTCCACTGAATGGCGTTGCACCTTTAGGAAGAACTTCTTTGTACGTGAATGGGAACTCCGGGAACCCTTCAGCATATGCAGTGTACTCATACAGTTGGAAGAACACGACAATGCCCGTTGGCGTAACGTAGAAGTCCTGGTCTTTGTTCAAGCCAGTGTATCCATCCAGATAACCGCCACGTGCTTTAAGCTGAGTTCCTACTTTTTTGCCAAGCGTGTCACGCATCGCTGTATTGTTTTGAAGCACGTCATTCAGCGACAATTCCTTGCCCGTTTCTAGATCAAACGTATGTCCTGAACGGGTCGTCATGCCATGAGCTCCTGCATAATCCTCATAGCGCTGTGTAATGAGTCCCAGCACGCCATTTTCGTTATATGTCACAACATATGTGCTCTCAAAAGCGTACGGGCGATTCGCAGTGGCAGCTCCAAATTCAGTCGCTTGCTTCTTGAAGTCCGCTACAAATGCATCAGCCTCATCCTTCAGCACCTTGTTGATTGCCGCTTGAGCTTTATCATTCGCCAGTCCGCTCACCTGCGGATATTGGATATCCACTTCAGCATTTTTGACAGTCGCTTTCACCGTAGCTGCTTTTACCGTTACATTATTCTGCTTCACTTTGCTAAGTGTTAACGTCTTCGCTTGCCCATTCCAGCTTCCCTGAACACCCAGATAATCTCTCATCGCTGAGAAAGGAATGTATAACCGCCCCTGAATCAACTTCGCCTCAACGCCCGGATAGTAGTTATTCACTCTAAGCATTGGTGATCCATCAGCTAGACTAATTTTCATCTTATTGTTAGCTGCGGTCAGCGTATACTCTTTGTTCTTCGCGTCATATGTTAACGTTCCACCTGCAACATCTTTGACCGCAGTTAGAGATACCCATGTAGATCCACCCTGCAGAAGGCCTTTTTGAGTCAGCGTTTTACCTGCCGATTTCAGTGTTACTTCCGTTGGAGTCGTTACTTTAGTTGAGACCGAAGCCGCTTGAACCGAACTTTCCTGCCACCCTGCTCCACTACCTACAATAATTCCAGCCGCCAGCAACGCACTCGTCCATTTCTTCCATGATGTCATATATAAAAACTCCTCTCCATAATTCACACTAAGGGTTCATTGCGTATGTATTTTGAACGATAATGCCTCATACGCTCACCTCTTTATTATAATTAACCCATTTGAGGAAAGGTTTACAGCTCCAGTTACAATCTTGACGATAAAGTTGAAATAAATTACACCGAAAATGACCGTTTTGTCACGAACATATATACAAAAACGATACTAAATGAACGATAAATAGAGGTCTGCCTATCCAATAATTCATTAAACAACATCAGTAAACTCACCGATATTATGAATTAGGGTTAACCCGCACACCTTTTGAAAAAAAGACAATATGAGAAGAGGAAAGAGGAAACGTTATATGATTATTAGGAAATGTATTGCCCTGTTGTTGATCTGTTCCCTATTGCTCACAATTTATCCCGAGACTGGACATTCAGCAGCAACTACAGAAGGCAGCAAGGAAAAAGTAAGACACCGCACAACCTACATATTTGATGAAAGACAACAGCAGGTCACTGTACGAACAACGGTAATTAGTTATGACACAGGTGTGAAAAAGGTTAAGGAGTATGATTTCAGCGACTCATCGTTGCAGCCCTCTTCATATCGATTCACTTCGACTAACGGATTCAACCAACAAGACGGTGTTGTCGTAGACACTCCACAAGGATTGAAGGCATATACATTAGCCTACCTGAACACAGGTGCCGTCATTTATGAATATGACTATGCCTCCATTAAGCTTCGCAAAATCACAGAGATCAAATCCAACAACTGGCTCAAACTTTGGGCCAAACAAGGGCTGTACTCCGTAAGATCGGATAACGGTGATACCCAGTACTATTCCCTTGTAGATAACAAACGAGTTTTATCCAATGGCAGCATCATTACTAGCCAAGATGTGACAAATACTAAATTCAGTACAAGCAGTTCAGCTGCGTCCACACCTCTCGGTGCATACTGTCCTGACGTAAAATTCACCGGTTGCTTTATCCTCTTATTTGGCGGATTAAAGGGTAGCCCAGTGAAAGTAACCAAAAATGACATTGTGTACGACACCAAACAACCTGTCTCCAGTAAGACGTTTATGGCAGGCGACACAAAAATCAAGTGGACTAGTACTTATAAAGAACAGACCTACCGTGCGGTTGTAGAGGGGATTCGCGGCGGAAAAGCGACCTCACTTTTCAAAGGCGAAGTCAGAGATGTAAAAACGTTCGTCTCGCCTAATCTTAAGTATTTGGTTCTGATTGCTGATCCCTCGGTAGGAATTAAGAAAACCAAGGCTAGCAAGGTGCTTGTATATGATCTCAAAACATTGAAGCAGGTTCGATCCTACGAAAGCTTGTACCGGGCGAGCGTGGAAGGGATACAATGGGCCTCAGATGATTTGTATGTCATCGATTATTATTTCTCTAACCCACAGGCATACCCACCTTCCTTCTACTATATTCCGGAAGGAAAACACTTTAAGATTGAGTACAGTCATTATAGAGATTGGGTCAATTATTGGGATTCCTTCTCTTATGAGGGCATGTTTTTTTTAACACTACCTGTAGCGATTACTTCTGGTGAAGGTGTACTTCGTTATAACGGACAACCTACGTTCTACATGAACGGCTTGTATTATGTTCCTTTAGAGGAGTTCACGAATGCCTTTCATATCCAATATGAAATCCAAGGGGGAGACCTGCTATTCAAGCGGAATAGTAGAACCAGTAAGCTCGCCGTCAGTCAAAGCAAGCAACAGGTTGTCGGGGGTAAGGTTTATCTTCCACTGGGGCAATGGAACAAGGATCTCGGGCTTAAGGTATCCATTGCAAGCAAACATGTCATGAATACCGAGCTGCAATTCAGTGATGAGGAACGCAAAACGGATGCTGCAATGACACCTGCACCGCTCCCTTATCGGGCAACTGTAGAAGAAGTGAAGCAGGTGGCCGGGGATTATACTTCTTTCGTAGGTACCCAGCCTTATGAGATGAGTGATGCAGATCGCGCTGCATTTCGTAATATAGAAGTTGTGTTGAATCACAATCGTACGTTACGAATTCGGATGCAGAATTATAAGAGTAATGGACAAACGCTCCATGTGAAGATATTAAGTAACGATTACAGCAAAGTGTTAATGGACATTCCCGTGGATATGGTCAATAGATACGAGGCAACATCCACTGCTATACCAACCGATGTATTGGAAAACGGAGTAGCAACCATCGCCATTCCTTACAATTCAGAGGTGTATCTTGCATATAAGCTACAACTACCGGTCTTTGACCCTAATCGATTTTAAGCTATTAGCATCCACTTAAAACTTTACGATTACCGCAAATAAATCTTAATTTCGCCCACTTGCAATACATTAACCCGTTAAGCTTTTTCATGGGCAAAACAATGTAGACCTCATCTACGATACAAATAACAAAAAGCGACCACCCGCATTATACTGGTGGTCGCTTATTTATACGAAATACAAACTTTATTTCATTTCATATGTGATGTTCAATGTCGTACTTACTTTAACCTGACCAGTTTCAATTTCAGTACCAGCTGCGGTATCCGCAGCTTTGGACATCAAACTCTCCGATGCGTAGAACACAGGTACGTTAGCATCAGGCTGGCTCACAGATAATACTGCACCCAGTTGACGTTTAACCGCCTTCGCAATCGCTCCAGCTTTTACATCCGCGTTAGCTACAGCCTTCTCAATGACTTGAGATTCATAGTTCTCTGGATTCTCTACAGTAAAACGAACATTTTCAATGTTATTCGCGCCAGCTTGGGAAGCTGCATCCAACAACTCACCGATTTTATCCATCTCACGATAGGTTACTGTCAGTGTGTGATGAGCTGTATATCCCTTCACTTGCTGTCCTTCTTTTTCACTGTATGTGTAGTTGGGTTGTACATAGAATTGACTTGTTTGAATGTCGTTATCGCTAATTTTCCACGTATTCTTCAGCAGGTTAGTTACCTTCTGGATTTTAGCTGCGTTTGCTTTTTGAGCTGATGCCGCTGTTTCCGCTGTACTATTTACCCCGATGGATAGATAAGCGATGTCCGGTTTCACCTGAATTTCACCTTTACCAACAACATTGATTACGTTCTGCTGTACGCCTTGAACCTCAGCAGCATATGCGTAATTCCCTGGAGCAACCCAAGCTGTTCCTCCAACCAATAGTGAACTTGCCACCAATACCGCACCAAGCGGTCTCATCCATTGTTTACCCATGACCGTAGCCTCCTTATAGTTAACATCTCAAATTCAAAGTGATTTGATACCTTAACAGACGGAGCAAATTCCAAAATGTTGCATACCTTGGCTCTGAAACGCAAAAAAGCCCCTTTCGGGACTTCTTCAATCGTTCAGTCATATCTTATTGGTTTTCAAGCTCTTCTTTGCTAACCAGACTAACTAAAGCGTTTACAGCCTGTTCGGCGTCCGCGCCTTCAGCACTAATATGGATTTCCGTACCTGTACTGATTGCAAGACTCATGATCCCCATGATACTTTTTGCATTTACTTTCTTGTCGTCCTTCTCGACGAACACTTCAGATGAGTAC
This sequence comes from Paenibacillus sp. DCT19, assembly GCF_003268635.1. Classification (NCBI taxonomy): domain Bacteria; kingdom Bacillati; phylum Bacillota; class Bacilli; order Caryophanales; family Paenibacillaceae; genus Paenibacillus; species Paenibacillus sp. DCT19. Next base: position 188,204 of record NZ_CP029639.1, on the reverse strand, counting down.
TTATTCGCCTCTTGAACGAACAGTGCCGCAGGTCTGGCATGGAGACCCGTTTTCAAACGGACAACTACCGGGTGCTTTGTCATAGAAACTTACCCCCTATTATGAAATCTAGACATTAAATACACAATTATATTTATATAACATTATACCATTAACCTGTGCAGGACACTAGAAGAAAAAAACCAGTCAGGAATGAACTCCCAATCAAGGACATGATATTGACACGGAATCATACTTCAGGAAGACGTTCCTCGCTTCTCTGCACATGAGTTAATGTTGCCCAACAACGGTTGAAAATACGAATAATTCTAACCTTAGTGAGAGCTCCGGCCTCTAACGGCCTAACCCATTCGTTCATTACGAACTTTCTCGGCTAGCTCATCAATTTTACGCAAACGGTGGTTTACCCCAGATTTACTGACTGTCCCCTTCAACAACTCGCCAACTTCCTTCAAGTTAATATCAGGATGGGCAAGTCGCACTTCAGCCACTTCACGCAGCTTCTCAGGTAAGGACTCTAGGCCAACTTCCTTTTGCAAAAGCTTGATGTTATCGATCTGTCTTACAGCAGCTCCAATGGTCTTGTTCAGGTTTGCCGTCTCACAGTTGACGATCCGATTCACGGAATTCCGCATATCGCGCATAATGCGAACATCTTCAAACTTAAACAAAGCTTGGTGTGCACCAATGATGCTGAGCAGCTCAATAATTTTCTCGCCTTCCTTGATGTATAGGATGAATCCTTTTTTGCGTTCTATACACCGGGCATTAAGATGAAATTCATTAGCTAGATCAACCAAGGCTTGGCAGTGCTCCTCATACATAGATGCAATCTCCAGATGGTAGGAGGAGCCCTCAGGGTTATTCACCGAGCCACCAGCCATGAAGGCACCGCGGAGATAAGCTCGTTTACAACAGTTTTTCCGAAGCAGCTCCTGATTAATTCCTGGTGTGAACAAAAAGCCTTCGGATACGATGTACAAATCCTTTAAAATCTCTTGTACCATGGTCGGAATACGAACAATATACACGTTGTTCTTTTTCAGCCGCATTTTTTTGCGGACAAGCAATTCCGTATGCACTTGAAAATGCTTTTTAAGCAGAGAGTATGCCCGTCTAGCAATAGCGGCATTCTCCGTCGAAATATCTAAGATCACTTTTTTATTCGATAACTGCACCGCACCAAGCATACGGATGAGGGCTGAAAGTTCCGCCTTTTCGCAGCACGGTTCACTCTCAATCATCGTTAATTCTTTTTTGGTCTGTGCTGCAAACGACATGGGACTTCACCTCTTCCGTAACATCCAATTTTGTACTAGTTGATAGATGTGATGGCTGAGCTTGTCGGCATCGTGACGAAGATAGGTACGGAATAGAACCAACGTATCTGCGACAACCTGATATCCAGAACTCTTCAGCACATTCATATCTAATACTACTGGTTTTGCTCCTTTTTCTGCATATCTATTCTGAACTTGCAGTGGAATTTCACCATTATTAACGATGACATAGTCAAAGAGCTGATGACCTATATGCTCATGAACCGCTTTGAGATGATCACTTACGGTATAGTCATCGGTTTCTCCTGGCTGTGTCATAACATTGCATATAAACATTTTAACTGCGTCAGCCTCAACGACAGCTTCAGCTAACTTAGGTACTAGCAGATTAGGCAGAATACTCGTATACAGACTTCCTGGCCCAATTAGTATCGCATCCGCTTGGCGAATAGCTTCTACAGCCTCTGGCAACGGCTCCACGTGATCCGGTTCAAGAAAAACGCGTTTAATGCGCCCACCTGCTTCAGGTATTTTGGACTCGCCTGTAACAATCGATCCATCCTCCATCTCAGCATGTAGCACAACCGCCTGACCAGCTGCGGGAAGCACCTCACCCCGAACAGCAAACACGCGGCTAAGTTCCCGCACAGCGGTTACGAAGTCGCCTGATATATCTGTCATTGCCGCCAAAATTAAATTCCCCAAGCTGTGGCCTGCAAGCCCTGCGCCTGTGTTGAAACGATAACTCAGCATATCCGATAGCAGTGGCTCTACGTCAGCTAGCGCCGTGAGTACGTTACGAATGTCGCCCGGAGGCGGCATATGCAACTCATTACGTAGAATGCCTGAACTTCCACCGTCATCAGCAACCGTGACGATGGCCGTGATGTCTAGCGGCTTTTCTTTTAAACCGCGCAGCATCACGGATAATCCGGTTCCCCCGCCCATGACTACAATTCTCGGACGTTCTCTTCGTGGTCCGGCTTCTTTCATCCCTTCACCCTCTTCAATGACGATCCCGGTCAGCGTCGCGATGGCTCACGGTAACAGCCTCAGTCTCGCTGCTTCCCAACATTTTGCCCAAATATTCGGATATTGCTACCGAACGATGCTTGCCTCCGGTACAACCGATTCCAATAATAACCTGGCTCTTGCCTTCCTTCCGGTATTGCGGAATCAGGAAATGCAGCATATCCAGCAATTTGGTCAGAAAGGACTGGGTTTCTGGCCATTTCATAACGTATTCGTATACATCGCTGTTCTGTCCTGTATTTGGACGCAGATGGTCAATATAATGCGGGTTAGGCAAAAAACGAACATCAAATACCAGATCGGCATCAATCGGTATTCCGTATTTAAATCCAAATGACGTTATATTTACAGATAACATATGGCTCTCTAAATGAGAAAAACGGGATATAATCCGTTCCTTCAATTGAGCCGGTTTCATCGTGCTAGTATTGAGTACCTGAGTGGCAGAGTTTTTAAGCTCCTCCAGCATTTTGCGCTCAAGCCGGATACCGTCTAGCGGCATGCCTTCCGGAGCTAAAGGATGTCTACGTCTGCTCTCTTTATACCGCTGAACAAGGACAGAATCTGTAGCATCCAGGAATAAAATCTCGCAATGGATGGTAAAATGATCTTTAATGTAGTTCAACGACTCGGACAACGCTGTGAAAAACTCACGCCCTCTTAAGTCAATAACAAGAGCGACCTTGCCAATCTTACCATTGGACTGCTCAATCAACTCTGCGAATTTTGGAATCAGCACGGGTGGTAAATTATCTACACAGAAGAAGCCAAGATCCTCCAAGCTCTGAACTGCAATGGTCTTTCCCGCCCCGGACATACCCGTAATGATAATGAGCGTGGCGCCTGTGTTCGGTGAAACTTCACCTTCAAGCATATATGTCCCCTCCTTATCATATTGCTGTCGGTTTATACTGTTACAGTTGATTAGGAACGCAAGAGAAGACCTGCCGCACCCACAATACCTGCATCATTGCCAAGTGTAGCTTCCAGAATCTTAACGCCGCCCTGCAGTGGTTCTGGGGTTAATTGAGCAAATACAGTACGGATCTCGTCAAACAGGAAGTCACCCGCTTTGGATACACCGCCACCAATAATGAACACTTCCGGATTAATAACAGCCGCTACTGTAGCCATCGATTTACCCAGGTAGAATGCAGCACGATTAACGATCCGCAGTGCCACTTCATCGCCCGCTTTAGCAGCATCAAATACTTCCTTCGCAGCGATTCGATCAACAAGAGCAAGCGAAGTATGATCCCCACGTTCTACAGCATCCTTTGCCATACGGATAATCCCCGTTGCAGACGATACTGTCTCTAAACATCCCATTTTGCCACAACCACACTTAATTGCTTCCAGATCAGGAACCACATTAATATGCCCCAGTTCACCCGCCATACCGGAGAACCCTTGATATATTGTGCCGTTCAAGATCAAGCCGCCGCCAACGCCTGTACCCAGCGTGTAACATACGCAGTTATCTACACCTTTGCCGGCACCCGCCCAAGCTTCGCCAAGCGCCGCAACATTGGCATCATTATCTATTTTGACTGGCTTGCCCAGACGCTCCTCCAGAATCGAACGAATAGGTACATTCCGAAATCCAATGTTAGGGGCAAGGACAATAATTCCCTCACGTACATTCGTGAACCCGGCAACTCCAGCACCGACACCTTCAAGCTGTTCCCAGCTATACGGCGACTCGGCAACGATATGACGGACATACTTCTCGATGTTGGCGATAACCGTATCTACGCCCTTATCCACTTCTGTCGGTCCTTCATACGTATGCTTAAGTTGACCTTGATCATCGCATATACCGACCTTAATTGCTGTTCCGCCGAGATCGACCCCAACGTAGATTTTCTCAGACATGCTGCAAGCCACCTTTATCTATCTAAAATAGTTTAATCCTACGTACCAACTATAATTGAAGGATACGCCTGGGTCAAGGACGATAAGACCTTTGCTATCCCAGTCCTGGCGCTATTGTGAACACTGTCACACGCTCTTCATGAATGCGCATTCACCCTCTATGATCTCTATTAAAACGCACCGCTTGAACCTCCCTCCCTAATAGAGGGAGTCTCATCTAATCATATTGCATCTTGATTCGTTCCATTCGTAAAAGATGACAGTTGTCACCTAAAAGTCATGACAACTCTTACTAAAACCCTACTCCTTCGCCCTCTAAAATGAAGTTAGATCAAAACGAAGGACGTGAGTACAGATGAATTCCCCCATCATTCAGCTTGAACATGTAAACAAACAATTTAAAAGCAAGCTCGCGGTTAGCAACCTTTCTCTTGAAATCCAGTCTGGCTCAATTGTAGCAATCCTCGGCCCGAATGGAGCAGGCAAGACTACAACGATGAAGATGCTTCTGGGAATGTGTAAACCGACCTCCGGGAACATCACCGTATTAGGACAGTCTCCCAAACAGCAGCAGGTACGCCAGCAGATTGGAGTCATGCTACAGGATGTAAGTGTCATCGATGGATTGACGGTGCGTGAGATCATCCACATGGTTCACAGTTATTACCACAGTCCCCTTCCAATAGATGAAATCGAGCGATTGACTGGACTGTCACAGATCGACCTGAAGAGAAGAGCCGAGAAACTATCGGGTGGTCAGAAACGCAGCCTGAACTTTGCCCTCGCAATGGCAGGAGATCCAAAACTTTTATTTTTGGATGAACCCACGGTAGGTATGGATTCGGAGACACGTAAATATTTTTGGAAACAGGTTCGCCAATTGACACAGGCGGGTAAAACGGTGCTTTTCACCACGCATTATCTTCAGGAGGCGGACGAAGCGGCTGATCGGATTATTCTATTTAGCGAAGGTAGAATCATTGCGGATGGAACACCGGAGAGTCTTAAGTCGGGGCTTACCAAGCGTATTCTTTCTTTTTCCGCTCAGCATGGAATGATACCTGGGGAATCAGCTATCCCGTTAGACACACAGCTTGATCACAACAACATGAACGCTAACTCACCGAACGTACACATTGAAGCTCAGATTGCGATGCTACCTAACGTTGAACAAGTAGAATATCGTAACGGACGCTGGAGCCTCTACACCACCGATACAGATACACTGATTCGTGATGTAATCCAACGCCAGCTACCTATACGGGACATCCGTATTGAAACGGGACAACTCGACGACGCTTATGCTGAGCTGCTTGCTACGATGAAGGAGGAACAATAAACATGTCTACATTGCTTGTACAATCGCGGATGGAGATGCTCCGCATGTTTCGCAACGTTTACTTTATCTTCTGGTCTCTGATGATGCCTGTCATATTCTACGTACTATATACTCGGATCTTCACAACGGACGCTGTTGACGCTGAGCAATGGAATGCTCACTACTTAATGTCCATGACCTGTTTCAGCGTAATGGGTTCATCCATCATGACCCTCGGCATACGTTTGGTTCAGGAACGTGTACATGGTTGGGTCTCGTATCTGCGGGTAACCCCGCTATCAGATGTTATTTACTTTGGTGGAAAAATGGTTGGTCAGACGACGGTACACCTGTTCTCCATCATCGTTATTTTTACGGCTGGATATTTGATTAATGGTGTTTCCTTATCTGCCCTACAATGGGTGGGCTGTGCCCTATGGATTCTAGCTGGGTCGCTACCCTTTCTTGCTCTAGGCACTTGCATCGGAACCTTACGCAAGGTCGACACCGCCAGTGGTCTTAGCAATGCTCTTTATCTCTCGCTTGCTCTTCTTGGCGGCATGTGGATGCCGCTCGATATTATGCCGTCGTGGCTGGGTCAGATCGGAAGCTGGCTTCCGTCGAACAGCTTTGGCAACGGCGCCTGGGCGATCGTTAGCGGTAACGTGCCAGCTTTCCGTGATATACTAATTTTGACAGCGTACCTGATCGTGTTTATGTTAATATCCACTTATATTCGCAGCAAACAAAAGGAGGCTTAACCCTCATCTATGCTTCAGAAGTTTGAGATTTTCCCGAAGCGATATGGCTTCTATCCATACATTTGGATGATCTACTTGGCCATGCCAATCTATTATTTATGGGTAGCCCGTGGTCATGAACTATATATTGGGCTCTCTGCTTTCCTTGTGTTTATCCTGACCTATCGTCAGCTGTATATGACAGCAGGAACCGTTTTATTTTCCTATTGGATTACGTTACAGATGCTTACTGTACTTATCTTGAGTACCGTGATCGATCCAAACATGTTTTTTCTAGGGTTTTTCACAGCGAATTTTATTGGATGGTATACAGATAAACGGATGTTTCGCCTGTTTCTATTGGTGTTCGCCATTCTTCAGACCATTCCCATTGCTATTCATTTCTCGTCACTGACAGCTTCTCAGCTCATGTTCTTCACTCCCTTCTACCTCATCATGCTTGCGTCTCCTTATGGCATTCGGTCCATGATGCAACAGCGGCAGCTGGAGGCTCAGCTCGATGAAGCTCAGCAGCATATTAAAGAACTGATTAAGCGTGAGGAACGCATGCGCATCGCCCGAGATTTGCATGACACCATGGGACATACGTTATCTCTAATCACCCTTAAGAGTGAACTCGTGACCAAGCTAATCGCCAAAAATCCAGAACGAGCCGTTCAGGAGGCACGCGAGATCGAACGGACTTCCCGTGCTGCCCTGCGTGAGGTGCGTCAGCTCGTTTCGGATATGCGAGCCATCAGCATTCCTGAAGCAGTCGCAGATGCGATAGAGATGTTAAAGAGTGCGGATATTTCGCTTCAAGTGACTCAGGAGCAGGACTCCTACGATGATGTGCCAGACTTAACGCAGAACATGGCAAGCCTATGTCTTATTGAAGCGGTTACGAACATTGTCAAACACAGTCAAGCCACACGATGTACACTATCAATTGAACGCACGCAGGAAGGGATAAGGCTACGAGTTAGGGATAATGGCCAGGGGATAGACTCCAGCAAACCTCAGGGTAACGGTCTAAGGGGTATGTCAGAGCGGCTAAACCTGATCGATGGCTCTCTTCAGATTTCTTCCGATTCAGCAGGAACCGAGCTATCCTTTTTCTTCCCATTAATCGTAAGTGATTCCCAAGGAGGAGTATCATCATGATTCGAATTTTAATTGCAGAGGATCAACGCATGCTTCGGGGTGCTCTCGCCTCGCTGCTTGATCTGGAAGATGACTTCGAAGTGATTGGTGAAGCCGGTAACGGCGAGGAAGCATTGAAGTTAATTTCCTCTCTAAGGCCGGATCTCACCTTGATGGATATTGAAATGCCAGTCATGAGCGGGCTTGACGTAGCAGAGCATTTACAACAACAAGATGACCCCTGCCGCATCATCATCCTAACCACATTCGCAAGGCCAGGTTTTCTAGAGCGTGCGGTTCAAGCAGGCGTGCAAGGTTATTTGCTGAAAGATGAACCAAGTGACCGCTTGGCTCAGGCGATTCGAAGTGTTATGGGAGGCGGACGAGAGGTATCTCCCGAACTTATTTTTGGCGCATCCAAAGGTGTTAATCCGCTAACCGAACGAGAGAGAGAAATGTTGAAACTCGCCGCCACAGGCATGAACGCTAACCAGATCGCAGCATCACTTCATCTGTCCTACGGCACAGTCCGCAATTACCTATCGGAAGCCTTCAATAAGCTAGAGGCTAAAAATCGTGTAGAAGCCATACGCATTGCCCAAGAGAAGGGCTGGTTATAGCAGTAGAGCGATCATCTATAAATGTAATACATATAGTTAAAAATAATGATTCTAGTATGAGCAATGCATTTCTTATACTAGGTAAAAATGTACACAAAAAACGCCTTCCCTCGATCAATCAGGGAGGCGTTCTTCACTATTTTCACACGCTACATGTGGTACTACTATGCAGTACACTCACAAGCGTTACATTTAGCTACAGCTTCGAATCGACACGCACCGGTTCGTTTGACTTCTCCATCTTATTTACATCAAGGATGTCCAACAGGAATACAAAGATCGGAATTCCGATGATCAGTCCCCAGATTCCGAGGAAATGCTGTGACAGAATCAATACGATAAATGTGTAGAACATCGGAAGCTTGGTTTTGTGCGCCATTAACTTTGGATTCAAGAAATATGTCTCCAGCGCATGAATGATGATAATCATGATAACAACGATAATGCTAAGCTGCAATCCGCCGATCTGATAACCAATCAGACACAATGGTACCAGTGAGATGACAACCCCGCAACGGGAACCAAGCTCAATAGGAATACCAGAATGGTCAGTGCGAACAGATACGGATATCCAAGAATCCATAATCCCAACATTGTAAGCACAGTGTTGAACACCGCAATCAATAGCTGAGCTTCAATGACTTTACCGAAGGAAGATACGAATTTATCTCCAAGGTAAGCGACTTCTTTATAGAACCAGCCGAGCTTACTTGTTTTGAACTTGGACGTGAATTTGACGATTTCTTGCTTTTGCAGCAGGAAGAACAGACTAAGAATAATAACCAGCAAAATAAACTCCAGCCCTTTACTCAGAGCAAAAATATACTTCAGTGCATTATTCGTATAGTTCTTGATATCAAATGACTGCAAATACCCTGCAATCTTCGATGCATAATTATCGCCTTCTGCCGTGTCCAGAAACTTAATGATTTCATTTGTCAGTTGTATGACCTGATCCACAATCCTTGGCGAATACTTAGATATACCTAGCACAATCGCCGCAATCACAATCAAATACAGCAAAATGACAACGACCTTATAGTTAATCGGAAATAGCCGATTTAACTGTCCTGTAATGAAGTGCTGTAGCCGATTCATGACATAGGTCACGAGGAACAACAGCAAAATCATGTGCAGCATACTCCCCATGCTGAATAACACCAAACAGAACAACAGCAGGATCAGAAAACGTCTGACCGTTGTGTTCTGTAGCCAATCTTTTATCATTTCCCCCAAAGTCTTCACCTCACAGCTAATATGCCCATTATGTATACGATCTCATGCCCACTTTCGTTTCAGAAAAAAAAGAGAAGCCTACCGGCTTCTCTCACATCATGAGACTTCCCGTTGTCTCTATTCCTTATCTTATGTGGACAATCAAGCCAAACATGCTTATTTATCCAATGTTTCGCTCCAGTCGTGCACAATGCTGCCTTCCAAAAATTTCTCACAGTCCATTGCTGCCATACAACCTGATCCTGCTGCAGTAATCGCTTGACGATACTTCGTATCCTGGACATCACCACAAGCAAATACACCTGGGATGTTGGTCTCCGTCGTACCTGGTTTAACTACAACATACCCGTGATCATCCAACGTAACTTGATTGCCAAGGAAGCCGGTATTCGGTGTATGTCCGATGGCAACGAACACGCCGTCTGCCTCTAACAACTCTTCTTGGCCTGACTCATTGTTCCGTACCTTAAGTCCTTTCACGCCTAGCGCTTCAGGCACCACTTCAAGTGGTGTACGGTTCAATGCCCATTTCACCTTTTCGTTGCTACGCGCCCGATCCTGCATGATCTTCGACGCACGCAATTCGTCCCGGCGATGCACCAAGGTAACGTCCGTTGCAAATCTGGTCAGGAAGCTCGCTTCTTCCATCGCGGAGTCTCCCCCACCAACTACGATAATCTTTTTGCCACGGAAAAAGAATCCATCACATGTCGCACACGTACTTACCCCGCGCCCTACATTTTCCTGCTCTCCCGGGATACCAAGGTAACGAGCAGATGCACCGGTTGAGATAATGATCGAATCGGCTTCGAGATCACCGATGCCGCCAACCTTCACTTTGAACGGTGGCTTGCTGAAGTCTACCTCTTCCACCCAGCCATTCGTAAATTCTGCACCAAAACGCTCCGCTTGCTTCCGCATGTTATCCATCAATTCTGGTCCCATAATGCCTTGCGGGAATCCAGGGAAGTTCTCAACCTCTGTCGTGGTGGTCAATTGTCCACCGGGTTGAAGGCCTTCGATAACCAATGGATTAAGGTTGGCACGCGCCAGATAAATTGCTGCTGTTAACCCTGCAGGTCCGGTTCCAATCACAATCGTTCTGTATTTAGACATATAGATACAGCCTCCTTGATTAGGTTGAGAGTATATGCACTGGTTCATTTCTAGATCAATGTGACAATAGCCATTCATTAAGTTTACCCGTTTTGCAGGCAAATGTATCCTTCATGAAATCCCAATCTTCCTCAATCGTTCTTCAAGCCGCTTAAATCCCTGTCATGCGTTTATAATTTTAGGAATAACCTCTTAAAATCATCCGATTATACCGTAGGTGGAACGGTACTACACACCTTGTTAATCTGCTTCGCATATTTACTAACGGTTGATGCCGAAATGCCATATCGATCCGCTACACTTTGATAAGTTACAGGTCGTCTGTGAATTTTGGCAGCCAAATATTCCAGTCCTGCAGCCCATCCCTCAATATGCTTCATCGCTGTCATTTCAGGATGAGCACGGGATACATAATCGGTCCATATACGTTCCATCTCCTGCTGTAACTCTGCTTTCGTTTCCGTCATCTGTAGCGCACGGTCAACGACAGCTTGCCAGTGAGAGATGGATTCCGACTGCGAGCCTTCTACGCTGACTCCTGCATTCTGAATAGATCGCGCGGCTACCGTCGAGAGCGGTTGTACTGCGTTGCTCCGCTCCGAGTGCTGTTCAGTCGCAAGCAGTTCGTTCAGTACAGATTGAGCAGCTTCCACGAGATCCTGCTGCTCATCGGACTCCTGTATGAAGGATTGTAACGCCTGCTGTACTTCATAGTCTCCGATCATTCCAAGCGCATGAATAACTTGAAGCTTGGTTGCCCGGTCACCATGGCGTAATGCCCAGAAAAATGATGAACGAATCAGTGGATCATTCTTCATTTCCGCCGGAATCCCATTTCCGTAGTTCTCCCATTGTTTGAATTGCTCATCAAATGGAAGATGATAATGGTAGCTTAACTTTTCAGGCTGAAGCTCGTCTTGTTGTACAGCCTTAAGTCGAGACAAATAAAACGTAGACACTTCAGACCCTGGATCGAGCTTGCTCACATGATTCCACAACCGCTCTGCTGCGTCATAACGTCCCGTATTAAAGGCCGCCACTGCAGCATAGTGCGCGAGCGCAGGATCAGTTGCCGTCTCTTCGGCTTTAAGCAATCTACGAAAATGTACATAGGCTGTATCATGCTGCCCCAAAATACCCATCGTAGTTGCGAGTTTATAGACCTGTTCCTGTTGGAACGGTACGATGACACGTAACTTTTTAATCAATAGCAGCACTTGATCTGTCCGGTTCTCATTTTGATGGAAGATCGCTAGATTACACAGAGCATGCAGATTGCCCGGCTCTTGCTCGAGCACCTCGGCAATTGTCTCACGTGCCTTAGCAAATTGCCCCATATAATAATAGGCAAGAGCCAGATTGTTGCGTACAGCCAGATAATCTGGATAATCAGGTGGCATGCCCTCCAGAAGTTCAGCTGCTTGTGCGAATTTGCCTTCCTCTAACAATTCCCGTGCATGATCATGCTCCACAACACCCTTACGTGATTTGATCCGGTTCAGTTTAGCTGGGCGGTCCAACTCGTAATACAGAAGCTCCATCATCTCTTCTGCCTCCGTCATAAACTGACCCTGGGTGTCCTCTTCCAAATATGTTACTAACGCTTGCTCCGCTTCTTCAAACCGATCCATATTGGCATAATTGTTCGCCATATAGAAATAACATTCGGTCATCGACGGATCTACGACATCCAATACATTCGCGAGAATCGCATTAGATGCCTCGTAATCCCCTTCTCAGATAATATACCCGCCATATTACAATGATTCACCGGATTCTCCGGTTCATATTCAACAGCTTTACGAAAATATTTTAATGCCTTGTCGACGTGATTACGGTCCAGCGAGCGGACAGCTCTTTCAAAAAAGAAAGACGCATCCAAATGAATCGGTATAATGTTGGCGAGGTCTCCCTCCGCCCGCAGTAGCTTGCCCTTCATCTTCCAAGGCACCTCCTCTTTGCTTTCATTCATACTCTCCAGTATACCACATCTTGCGGTAGGCTTCTCAACATGTAGTTTCATGTGATTTAGGCAAAAAATGTGCAAAATAAAGCGGTATTTCATCCTCCATGTGGAATGAAATACCGCCTTGTGCATGTTTACCATTTTCAATTTCGCAAGAGGAATTATTGATCCTGTAACTTCTTCGCCATAGTTGGTGAAAGTGAGATATGAATCGTTTTATCAAACGGTGTCATGAAGTTAACAAGCACAACCTTGCACTTGTCTGGCAGCTTCGCTTCACGAACCGATGAAGCCAAATGTCCCGCTTCGCCTCCACTGATCTCGATCCAGTCTTCACCGCAGGTATAACGCAAATTACCGCTGCTCCATAAGTGATGACCATCACTAGTCTCCGTTCCATCCCCGTAGGTTAGCTCTCCTTCGCTTCCGAATACAAAGGATAACTGCACCATGATGTCCTCCGGTTCTTCTCCAGTCAGATGCATCGTCCAGCCATCCTCCGTATGCAGCACCTCTGCTCCCACACGAAATGTCTGCTCATGGGTAAGCCTGCGGCTCTGATGAGGAAGCAAATACCACGGACTTATATCCGAAGACGCCGTCTCTGGCAGTTCATTAGCAGGAATTGGGTCATAATAACCCTTCTTCTGCTCCCCTGTTAATCCATATCCTTGGGGCAATCGGGTCATATCCTGCATCGGGATATACCCCGGATTAAAGTAGGAAGCCAGTTGTACTGCAAGCAGACGCACCTTGCCATGACGAAGAGCGAAGAAAGGAGGTACCTCCGTCATCACTGTTACACTGGTCTCGCCATCACGGATTCGGGCTACAGGTGCGCCAAAATCCGTATGCATTCGGCTGTGGGATATACGTCCGTGGTGGCCAGCAGCCTCCATCTGATCCAAATAGCTGGCTCTTGCAAAATGCTCGTTCAGCATAACCTCATACTGCTGCGGTAACACATCCAGCGAGCCGTTCGCCTGTTGAAGCTCCGGCTCTAACAGCAATCTTACCAGCGCATTGACTGAGCATACCCCGGGTCTGTCAGAGTACCATCTGCCAGGGCAGCCATGCCAGCAAAAATCGGATCTCCGTCCAATTGGGCTAAGATGGCATAGGGCAGGTAATACGATGATAAGTCATGGATGCTGCCCAGATCCTGGCGACCCGAGTAATCCGTAACAATCTCGCCTGTAGGATGTACCAGGTACACCATCATCCGAAGATTGAGACGTACTGGCTCCAGCAGCTCAGGACGATTCAACAGTCGTGCTGCATGAATCAGCATAATGTCACTCACTGCATTATAAATTCCGTTGCTTCGCTCGGTCCACTCGCCATCTGGCGTAATGTCCATGCCTTCTGCCAGCCACTGCTCTGCGCGCTGCACAGCTTCCTCCAGACCAAAGATGTCGTGCAGGAAACCAAGCGCCGCGCATAGCACCCAGCGATGATTCGGCGTATGGCAACCTCCTGTCAACATCACAGGGATCGTCCGCTCTAGGAACAACCGCATATTATGAAGAACAGGTTGCAGAGGCGCCCACTCCTGCTTAGCGAGTAACTGATATAACTGTGAATATCCTACAACGACAAATGCGGTATCCGGTGGGGAATGATAGTTCGTCCAGCCGGGTGATATCGATCCATCCTCATGCTGTAGGCGAAGTACAAACTCAGTAGCCAATAGCAGTCTGTCTAACAATGCCTCATCCCGATAATAGATCGAGTCAGGATTAGAGAGCGCCGCTCCCCAGTAGCACATATCCGTCGGCGTTCCGGTAGTGTGATTCACCCAAGCCACGCCTGTATACGGATCAATCGTCCCACCATAGTATCGATTCTCTGGATCAAGCATCTGCCTGGCCATGCCTCGTTCTACTGCTCTGTCATTACGATCTACCAGTTGTCTGTACATGTGTAGTTCCCCTCCATACCAATGCATTTGCCCGATGAGCAAAGGATGTGCCGCATTCCCTCCATAGCGTGGAAGCTTCTCACATCACCTGTATACGAGCTGATTTCTCGTCAGTATATACCATATCCCGCCAAAAGTCGCCAGAGAATTCAAGCAGCATAGCAGCCATAGCGCCGACTAGATTAGACACCAACTTCTTTACTAACAACAGCCTTCTATTCAACCGTGCCAAACAGCTTCTAAAAGACTCTGTTACGCTTTCCGTTTATCAATCTACGAGTTCAAGCTTCTTCATTAACAAGTCATGACTCTCGTGAATCTCACTCGGTTGGCAGGCCGATTTCAACTCATAGACCTTCACCTGTGCCCGCTCTATCATCGGCAAATAGGCATCATAGAAATGCATATCCTTGCTGTGCACATATGGGCACCAGTGATCCGAAAGTCCAAGCGTTTCATGAATATGGACACCTACGATATCGTCCATCAGTCCCTGCATTTCTCCTACACTATCATAGAGCCCTAGTCGATCCATCATGATCGCATGACCCGTATCATACCAGATTCCAACCGGAGCCCCTTTAAGTGCTTGAATGATCGTCTTTGCTTCCGCCAGTGTAGGAATCTGTTGGGGTCTGGATCTCGTCTCGATCCCAAAGCGCACATTCAGACCTTTGGCAGCCGCACGGTTACAGACCTCATCCAGACTCGCTATAATTTTCTCGACATAGCCCGAACTAAGAGCCTGCCGACGCTCCATCAGTTCTTCCCACTTGCTGCGATACTTCGGTGAATCCGGCCCTTCTTCGTTATAAAACTTACTAAGATCCTTGCTGATATCCTCTGGGAAGGGGACTTCTCCTGGATGTACAACAACGGCTTCCCCTCCGTAACGGTGGGCATATTCCGCTGATCCTACCAGCAATTCAATCGCTCGCTGCCGCTTCACTTCATCTTCAAAGCCGAGCAAGACAGAGTCTGTGCCGTAATCTGGATCTGGATCATGTGGGAAGGTATTATGAACACTGGAAATTTCGATCTCTCCTCGCTCAATCATTGGCTCTATGGTGGTGAGCATTTCCTTCGTCACATTATAGTTAAGCTCCACCCGGCTGAAACCAAGCTCTGCAATTTCTCGAATCATATCTGCTCCAACCGCATGCTTCCTGATGTTCCAGCATGTCGAAAATGAGTATATTCCCTTGTCCTGTGCCTGCATTCGAATTCTTTCTCCTTCCCATTAGCGTAAGCCTAACTATCTAACCTATCGTTATGCCAACTCTAAAATCAGCCTTTTACCGCGCCAAGCATCGCACCGCTGACAAAATACTTTTGCAGCCAAGGATACACTAGCAGAATCGGTACGGTTGCAAATACAACGGTAGCAGCCTTCAGGCTCTCTGGGGTCAATGGCGCACGGTTCGCACCTTCCATCAGTGTAAGCTCGCTGACCATATTGTTTTGTACCATTTGGAAGAGTTTAAGCTGCAACGGGTACAGCTTCGGATCATTAATATACAGCAATGAATCCTGGAAGCCATTCCAGCGACCAACCGCATAGAAAAGAGCCAGTGTAGCCAATACAGGCATAGATAGTGGCAATATAATTTTAAAGAGCGTGTGCACATGTGAACTACCGTCAATCTCTGCTGATTCCTCCAAGCTTTCTGGAATGCCTCGGAAGAAGGAAATCAAGATAATCAGGTTAAACGGACTCACGAGACCGGGCAAAATCAGCGCCCATACGGAATTCAGTAAGTTCAGATCACGAATGAGCAAATATTCCGGAATCATCCCGCCACTGAAGAACATGGTAATGATGATGACATACATGAAGAGCTTGCGCCCTTTCAATTTTTTCTTCGTTAACGGATATGCAGCCGCCAGTGTGAAGAGCATGCATAGTACCGTGGTTGCCACTGTTAGAACACTCGTGAAGCCCAGTGAATAGATCATTGATTGGTCAGAGAATACCTGAATGTAGGCATCCCAATTAAATTCTTTAGGGAAAATAGTCACTTCACCAGATGTAATTGCTCGATTGGAACTAAGTGAAATCGCAATCGTGTGCAAGAACGGAGCCAGACAGAAGATAACAAACAAACTGATAAAGGTAATATTAACGATGTCAAAAACCCGGTTTGAGGTGCGTTCACTCATATGCACACAGCTCCTTTACTGATGGTCTATACGAACAGCCGATTGGTATCCATTTCGATCTTACAAAATACCTTCACCGGTCGCCTTTTTCGAAATATAGTTTGAACCTAGTACGAAGATTAGTCCCACCACAGCCTGGAAGAGTCCGACGACAGTCGCCAGTGTATATTGTCCAGATTCCAAACCAACCCTGTACACGAAGGTACTCAGTACATCGGAGTATTCACGTACAGCAGTGTTACCAATAATGTAAGGACGATCAAAACCAATGCTGACCATTTGTCCGAGATTCAGAATGAGCAAAGTTACAATCGTTGGTTTAATACTAGGCAAGGTAATATGCCAGATTTTTTTCAGACGTGTCGCTCCATCAATCTCGGCGGCTTCAAACAATTCCTTGTTAACGCCGGTTAATGCAGCCAGATACAAAATGGTTCCCCATCCAGCGCTCTGCCAAACCCCTGTGAACAGGTACGTAACAAGCCATGGATTCTTCTCTGTTAGAAATGGTATGGAGTTGAGACCCATACTCTCCAGCAAACCGTTCACCATACCGGATTGATTGCCGAACAATTGATACACGATCCCACCGATGATAACCCAGGAAATAAAGTGAGGAATGTACAGGATCGTTTGTGATATCTTTTTGAACCACTTAAACCGAACTTCATAGAGCATGATCGCCAAAATAATTGGAGCAGGGAATGAAACGAGCAGATCTAGAAAGTTAAGCATGAACGTATTTCGTAATGTAGTGTAGAAGTCCCGCATTCCAAATACTTCACGGAAAGCATCGAAACCGATCCACTCACTCCCGTTGATGCCCTGAAACAAGTTGAAATCCTTAAAAGCGATCTGAACCCCGTACATTGGGCCGTAACGAAAGATCAAGAAGTAGATCAGAGGCAGTGAGATGAGCGCATATAATTGCCAATACCTTTTCAAGTATGTGATGGTCAAGTCGGTTTCCTCCTATCAACAGAGAAACGGCTGTGCCGCCCATACTGGCGGCACGCGTTTCTTCTAAAGTTATGCGTTAATAAACTATTGATTTTATAATCTCAAGATGTGAATCTATTTTTTTGTTAACGCTTACTGTAGTGCTGCTTCAAGCTCTTTCTTCAGTTCTGTGCCACCCAGTGACATGAAATCATTCATTTCTTTTTCATATACAGAATCGAAATCTGCTGTCTTAGCCATCGCTGTTTTCACAATAAGCACTTTCAACTTATCGTTCAGCGCTGTACCATATTTAGATTCTGCTTCAATTGGTTTGCTGAAGATAACCGGACCAATCGTATCCGTATTCGCGATATCAATGGACTGTCTCATCAGCTCTTGGTTACGTTCTGGGAAGCCTGCAATCCATGCCGCTTCATTGGCTGCCTGATCTCCAACTACTTTACCGTTGGCAATAATGGCCATGTCACCGCCGTTGTAGATACGATCTTTGACATCCTGTGGTGCATCATCTTTAACAACTGGAACACCGTCAACCATATCGTAGTTTTCACCTTCAACACCCGTGTTGATCTCCAGCAAGTTCGTTCCAGAAGCCATCCAGTCTAGGTATTTCACTGCTTCAACCGAACGTTTACTGCTTTTTGGAATCATGATGTACATACCGTTGCTACCATAACGAGATTTGATGTGTTTATTGTCCACATTCGGGTTAGTGTAAGCGTCAACGGCTACAACCTTGCTATCGGGTACATTCGTGTACAAATTATCAAGCATGCCTTCTGCATACAGAATCTGACCTACGTCCTCAGACATGTAGCCGATATTACCGTTCTGGAAGTCTTTGACCAATTGTGCTTTTTCTTCATCAAGACTGAAGTCTTTGCTGATCAGACCTTCATTGTATAGCTTGTTAAGGAATTGCATCGCATCTTTGAAACCATCATGTAAGGGTAACTCATAGCGCTGACTGTACGTAAGTCCATCTTGTACAGGCTTAATAAAGGAGTAAATCAGTGTTTCATACTGAGCTGGAGCAAGTGCCATACCCATTGGGATGTTTTTGCTGCCTAGATTGCCTGGATCTTTTTCTTTGAAAGCTTTCAACGTTTCGTACAGCTCATCCGTTGTTGTTGGAGCCTCCATGCCGACTTTATCGAGCCAATCTTGGCGGATATATGAGTTATAACGAGCCGTAATGGCACGTTTACCGGGAATAGCGAATTGCTGACCTTCAAGCTGACCGAATTTCAACAGATCATCGCCGAGATATTCTTTTAAATTAGGTGCATGTTCATTAAGAAGCTCGCCTACGTCAGTTAGACCGCCTTGCTGAGCGTAACGGTAGAACACACTGGAATCATATACAAACACAATATCGGGAACGTCGCTGGGGCTGGCCATTAACACGTTGAGCTTGGTTGTTTCTTCTGAACGTTGAACAGGTACGAATTGCACATCAATGTTATTCGGATCGCCGAATTTCTCTTGAACAAATTTAGTTAAGTAGTTATTCGTGATCGTATGTGGAGAAGGACTGTTACCACGATCGAATACCTCTACTTTCAAGGTGACACGCTCACCACTACCTGATGCACCGCCTTCAGCCGATTGATCAGATGCAGATGAACATCCTGCTAACAGTGAAACTCCCATTACCATTGTAAGCGCCAGACCCATCCATTTCTTCGTACTCCCTTTGGTTGCTCTTCTTGTCATTTTGTCATCCCCTTTGGCTTTGCGTTGAATGTTGTAAAGCTTGATCCGAGTATTCCATACCTTCTTGCTCTCATGCAATAAACCAGTTTCGGAAGCGCTTACAGAGCAATTGTGGTTTATTCCCCTAACCATTTTCACACACTGTCTACTTTCGTAATCACTGCTCTAAACCCAGGCTCAGACAGGCATCATCCCCATTTCAGTACGGTTTGTTCTTAGCTAAGTCGATAAACCATTTTCATATACTGCCTATTTTCGTATCCGACATATAAACTGGAATATCCATCCACGTATACACTCGGAATTACCACATGACTTGAAATCACTGATCGGATTGATCAGGCAAACCGCCGGATCATAGTAAAGGGGTGGATTCCAGCAAGTACCCCTCCTACGGAGAACACCTGCGAGAAATCCACCCCTCACTTTAAGCTCATTTACCCGAAAATAAGCAATCCACATTACATTGCATCCTATGACTATGACTCATCTGCATGATGTTCACGCTTCGCCCGGCGATAATCGCCTGGAGTAATGCCTGTAACTCGTTTAAATACTCTCCCCAACGTAATACCATTAGCATACCCCACTTTCAGGGCAATATCCTGCAATGCCAAATCAGTGTTGCGAAGAAGCCTTTCCGTCTCCTTCATTCGCAGCTCGGTCACGAAGTCCACAAACTTCATATTGAATTCTGTCTTGAACAAATAACTCGCATGTTTGCCAGAGATCTGAAACCGATCACTCAAATGTTTCAGAGACAGGTCAGGGTTGGCAAATTGTTCTTCGATATAACTTTTCATCTCATTGACCATGGCTTTGTAACTCTTGGTTTCTGTCACCGAGACATACGTTCTGAACAGGTCGGTTAAGTCCTCAAACAGCAATGCTTTTACATCAGCAAGTGTCGCTGCTTCCTCTATCGACTTGAGCCACTTGTTCATATTGTCTTCTGACAACTTCTCCTGAAGTTCGTCTGACATCAGCGCCACTTCACGGCTAAGCATCTGTAGCATCGCTTGAATGAGGGACTGAATATCTTCATCAGGCAGCATATTACGTTCAAACGCCGCGAAAATCTCCTCCAGCTCTTCCCGCCACTGGCCGCTCGACATTCGGAATCGCTTTACAAAGTCAGCAATCATCTGTAGATAAGTGTACGTCTCAATTAGTGGCTTGGATTTTTCCCCACTCTCGGCTAAACCGACATCGCCGTTCATCAGCCATTTCCGCTGCATAACGGCTTCTGCTCCAGTGTAAGACTCCCGAATCGCCCCAATGCCATCTGCAATTGGCCCGATGCCAAAGCTTAACGAAATACGTAGATTCTGATCAACCCAGAACCGACAATCCTCTGCTACGTCACGAATCTGCCCCTTCATATCAAGCTCGCTGCTTTCCTCTGTAGAGAGAAAAAGAATGGCCACCCGCTCTGCACTGACCCACTCGGCCCAGCATTGCATTCCTTTGTTACGTGAGAGCTCCTGCAGAACATTCATCAATGCAAATTTGAGGGTATTTTGTTCACCTCTCGTATAAAGCTCTTGGAACCCCTTCTCATAACGGTTAATCTCACCAACGACAACTGCGAAGCGGACAGACTCTTCCACAGCGTCAAATGGAGACAGCTCCTCAAGCCGTGCTGCGGCTTGGTCGAGATGCTCGCCATGTAATAGACTGTTGAACAGCTTACTACGCTGCAACAGTACATTTTCCTGCTTTTTATCATCATAATCCATCATGTGGTTGATCAGATTCTCAAGCGCACCGTCAATCATCTTCATCTCATCTTTACGAGATCCCGAATCTTCAAGTGTCCGAATCTGATGTGCTTCAATCCGGTTCATAATAATCTGAATGGGCTTATAATTTCGACGTGTAACATAAATGATGTAGATGATTGCACAAACCACCGTCACAACTGCAATGCCCACCCAGACATAGGAAATAACAGATACCCATCCAAACAAATTTCCCGCCTTGATCCCACTGGATAACGTCCAACCTAATCTATCCAGCGTAAGCGTGTTCAATACTCTTCCTTCTGTAGCATCTTCATTATCCAAATGTGCGTTGTATACCACCTGACCGTCTCGGTTCAGAATCGTCATGAAAGACAGTTGGCCATTAACCATGTTATCGACCGTTTGCTCAATACTGCTCATCTTGATATTAATCACAAGTGTACCTTGGGATCCAAAAGGCAAAGGCATATCCTTATTAACCGTTACCACCCGAATAGGGGCACGCTGAATAATACCTCCGTCATACTCTCTAACAGGTTGCCATCCCGAAGATAACTTCCCGGACACCGTCTGCTCAATCCATGCTTTGTCTGAGAAGCTCTCAACATCTCTAGGCCCACTCACCGTCACAACGCTCTTGTTCATATTGTCATATAAATAAATGGATTCAATCCACGAAGAAGAACTGGTCAGCTCGCGTAAACTCTGTGCAATAGCATAGACTGTTTCGGAATTTGCTCCAACTCTATGATTAAAGTAATCTCTATAGGCCTGGTCATTCTGTACCGTCTCCATTAATGATAGTTCGATATCTCTGATGGTGTGATCTAGCGTATCTGCTAGATAGCTGGACGAGATGCGGTCTGCCTTTTTCGTTTCAGCCCTAGAGATGTCATTAATGAAAACAAACGCGATAAAAATGAGTATGGTCACAGTCAGAAAGAAAATAGGAAAGTACGAAAATAGTAACCGATAATACCAAGTACGGGACAATCGACCCCACTCCTCACTCCACGATGCCGACCATAGAATCGGCCGCAGCTCTATTGTTTATCATCTGTCGCACCTCTGGGCTGGATCACCCCATATTAAAGCGCTCTCATAAATTAATTTGATGTTATTATAGCACATGCTTCAGAAGTGCAAGCAAGGAATTGACTCCCTGGAATTCTGCCTGTCATATAAATAAAATAAAAAAGCCGTGCTGAGCAGATAACTCAGACACGGAACAGCTCTATGGAGTAAACTCATTCTCCGATCCTTCATTAAATTAAATGCCGGAATCTCTAAACAGTGTTGCCATGGAGCCGCCATCAACAATAATACGAATGGCTCTTGCCAGCATCGGAGCAACGGGTAATACTTTGAAGCATTCAGGATGATCCTCTGGCAGTGCGATTGAATCGGTAACAACCACCTCAGCTATTGATGGATGATTGAGCTTAGCTAATGCTCCATCAGAGAACAACCCGTGTGTTGCACATACGTATACATTTTTGGAGCCGCGCTCCTTGAGACCCTCAACAACATTCAGAATGGTCGTGCCTGTATCAATCAGATCCTCAATAATGATCGGTGTGCGCCCTTCAACATCACCAATGACATGGGTAATGATCGATTCGTTATGGCTTGGTCTCTTCTTGATCATAATGGCAAAGGGCGAATCTAATCGGTTCGCTAGCTTCTCCGCCATAGAGGCTCTGCCAGCATCCGGAGAGACAACAACCGGATTTTCAATACCTTTGCTCAGCAGATACTCACTGATTAGATCCAGTGATGTCATATGATCGACCGGTATATTGAAGAATCCTTGGATAGCTGCTGCATGGAGATCAATCGTCACAACCCGGTTCGCTCCAGCCGTAGTCAATACATCGGCAACCATCTTCGCTGAGATCGGTTCACGCGGCGCTGACTTACGCTCCTGACGAGCATATCCATAGTAGGGAACGATAATGTTTACGGTTCGAGCAGAGGCTCGCTTCGCAGCATCGATCATAACGAGCAATTCCACGAACAGCTCATTAATCGGGTTAGACAACGACTGAATTAGAAACACATCACAGTTACGAATGGTCTCTTCATAATGAACGTATATCTCTCCGCTCTTGAACCGGGACAGCTTGATCTTGCCTAGCTGCACTCCCAGCTTGTCGCATACTTGTTCTGCCAGCTTCGGGTTCGATGAACCGGAAAAAATACGTAACGATTGCTGCATAATGCCCTCCCGAGGGTTGAAGCCCCTATATAATCCCTTATCCAATAAGGTTATTTTCAACCTTATTATACTCTACTGTCTGATCCATTTAAAGGAACGAAAGAGCGACGGCGACTTTCAAAGACAGCCACCTCAGTACATCCCAACTCACGCAAGAGTGCTTCTGCCTCGGGTAGGTAATCACCCAGCTTCAGAGGATCATGCGCGTCCGAGCCAAGCGTCAATGGAATCCCTAGCTCAATCGCTTCCGTCAGCATCCGCCGTCCAGGGAACATCTCAGCACAGGGCTTCGATAACCCAGAGGCATTAAGCTCCATTGCACAGCCGCTCTTAGCTATGGCTTGCAGAGCAGCATTCTCTAGAGTAATACGCTCATCTGTCTCTTCTGGTGCAGGGGAGAATCCGAATCGCTTGATGACATCACTATGCCCCATAATGTCATACATTCCTGTTGCGGCTGCCTTACTCACTGCATCATAGTATTGACGATATACCTCCAGGACGTTGCGTCCTTCCCAGTGATGCGTTTGACGGAAGTCAGTAATATCCCATTCGCCGAGGAAATGCACCGATCCAATAACATAATCCCACGGATACCGTTCAATGATCGCCCGAATCTCATTCTCCCAGCCTTCAATATAATCGCCCTCCAGACCGACACGTACATCGATCTGACCACGATATTTCTCTTTCAGGGAGAAACATTCCTCAACATAGCGTGGAAGCTCATCCATCGGCATAGCCATCTCGGGATAATAATTGGCTGGATCTACATGGAGTAACGGCATATGATCAGACAGCCCGATCTGGGATAGACCGATTTCTACGCCACGCTTCACATACTCTTCCAACTTACCAACGGCATGACCACACCGCTCATGATGTGTATGATAGTCTATTCGCACGCCTGTCGCCTCCTAATCTCGGCGTGGCCGCTCGTGACGACGGCTCAGCTCTGACATAATATCGTCCAGTGGCAACTTGCGCTCTTGAAGGAGAACGAGTAAGTGATACATGAGGTCACTGACTTCCAGACGCAGCTCGTCATTATCTTTATTTTTCGCGGCGATGATCGTCTCCGATGCTTCTTCACCGATTTTTTTGAGAATTTTATCTACGCCCTTGTCGAACAGATACGTTGTATAAGCACCTTCTGGGCGCTCCCGCTCACGTTCAGAAATGACTGATTCAAGTTCACCAAGTACAGCAAAACGTGACTCAGATTCGCTCCGCGCTGCATCATCCTGCCCAGAAGCCGTGCTATTCGCTTCACTTGCTTGCCCAGACGTTTCCGGCAAACCAATGATTTCATTGTGGAAACAAGTCACCTCACCCGTGTGGCAGGCTGGTCCATTGGGCTTAACCTCAACAAGTAACGTATCCCCATCGCAATCATATTTCAGCGAAGTGATCTGTTGCACGTTGCCTGATGTTGCCCCTTTGTGCCATAGCTCTTGACGAGAGCGCGACCAGAACCACGTTTCACCAGATTCCAGCGACAGCTTCAAAGACTCCCGGTTCATGTAAGCCATCATCAAAACTTCGCGAGTTTCAGCATCCTGTACAATTGCAGGTACCAATCCATCGTTCCAGCGGATATGCTCCACTACCTGTGTAAGGGACAATTGTTCCTTAATTTCATTGCTTGTATTACTCACGGATCTCCACCCCTTGTTCGCTCAAATGTTGTTTTAGCGCCGGTACGGCGATTTCTTTATAATGGAATATCGTTGCTGCGAGCCCCGCATCCGCTTTACCCGCCGTGAACACATCGTAGAAGTGGGATTCCTTGCCGGCACCGCCTGAGGCGATAACCGGTATACGCACCGATTCAGATACAGCAGCCGTCAGCTTCAGATCGAATCCGTCTTTGGTACCGTCCGCATCCATGCTTGTCAGCAAAATTTCACCGGCTCCTAATTCTTCCGCCTGCTTGACCCATTCCAGCGCCTTGATCCCTGAAGCTTTACGTCCGCCATGGGTATAGACTTCCCACTCGCCCCAAGCATCGTTGTACTTCGCATCCACAGCTACCACAATACACTGGGAACCAAAGCGCCGTGCCCCATCTGCAATTAACTGTGGATTAAGCACGGCTGCTGTATTAACGGCAATCTTGTCCGCACCTGCTCGCAAAATACGCTTCATGTCTTCAACCTTGGAGATACCTCCACCAACCGTAAACGGAATCGCAATTTCGCCAGCCGTTTGACGTACAACTTCTTCCATCGTTTCCCGTCCTTCTACGGAAGCGGAAATATCGAGGAATACCAGTTCGTCGGCACCTTCGCGATCATATAGCGCCGCCAGCTCAACCGGATCACCCGCATCGCGGAGATTGACGAAGTTAACGCCTTTGACAACCCGCCCGTCCTTCACGTCCAGACAAGGAATGATTCTTTTTGCCAGCATGCTCCTCTTCCTCTCTACCCGAATCGCTTATTTATTCACCGAACGTACCGCTTCAGTCAGATCAATGCTACCTGTATACAGCGCTTTGCCCACGATTGCTCCACCAACGCCATCATCTGCATGACGGCTAAGACGAAGCAGGTCATCCATCACACTCACTCCACCAGAAGCAATGACGGTTCTTCCACTCGCCTTCGCTAGAGACACAATCGCTTCCACATTTGGCCCTTGCATCATGCCATCTCTAGAAATATCCGTGAAAATAAATGTCTCAGCGCCGAATGCAGCCAGCTCCTTCGCCAGCACTTCCGCCTGAACCTCTGACGTTTCGAGCCAACCACGTGTAGCCACATAACCGTTACGTGCATCGATCCCGATAGCAACCTTATCACCGTAGCGTCCCAATACTTCCTCCGTAAAAGCACGATCCTCAATCGCCGCTGTTCCAATAATGAGTCTGCTAACGCCAAGTCCAAGCAAACGCTCCACATCGGCAACTGTACGAAGACCGCCACCAACCTGAACAGGCACGTTGACTGCTGAAGCGATGCGACCGATCAGTTCATCATTAACGGGATGTCCAGCCTTAGCACCGTCCAGATCTACGAGATGAACATATGTACCGCCTTGCTTCTCCCAAGATAGGGCAACTTGTACAGGGTCATCGTTGTATACCGTCTCCTGATTGTAATCGCCTTGCACCAGTCTTACACATTTGCCGTCCCGGATATCAATTGCTGGATATATGATAAAAGATGACATACAAGCCCTCCTGATTATCGCTTTATAGCTGATATTTAGTTTAGAGTAGCATTTCATTTCAGAACTCACTACTCTCTTGCACAATGATTTAACTCATCTGACCTCAATGTACCGATTAAACAAATTGCGTTGTCTTACACGAGTTAGTCAAATCGTTCCAGTGAATCTCTAATTTGAACATATTAATGCTCAAACATATACAGCCCGTTTACGCTTACGTTAAAGCCAAGAAATTACCCAGAAGCTTCATGCCTAGCTCGCCGCTTTTTTCCGGATGGAACTGCATACCGAAGTTTGAGCCTCTGCCCACAATTGCCGTCACGGGATGTCCGTAATCGGTGACTGCCAGTAGATCGCTTTGCACTTCAGTAACTGCATGATAAGAATGGACGAAATACACGTGCCCGGCATCCAGACCAGCAAACAACGGGCTTTCCGGTTGTAGGAACTCCAGACGGTTCCAGCCCATGTGTGGAACTTTCAGTTCGCCTGGGGCGAAGCGCACCACTTTACCTGGTAAAATGTTCAGTCCCTCATGTTCTCCGTGCTCCTCACTGGAGCTGAACAATAACTGCATCCCAAGACAAATACCAAGCAGAGGCTTCGACCCAGCAGCAGCTTCTTTAACTACAGCATCCAGTCCACTCTCTCGCAGATGCTCCATCGCATCGCCAAATGCACCTACACCGGGCAAAATCACACCATCTGCACCCAGAATCGCCTCACGGTCTCCCGTTACCAGCGCTTCATAGCCTAGACGTTCGACCGCTTTGCCGACGCTGTGCAGGTTCCCCATACCGTAATCGACAATTGCAATCGCCATCGTCTACAGCACTCCCTTCGTGGAAGGCACACCCGTTACACGTGGATCAATCATCGTCGCCTCATCCAATGCCCGACCAAGTGCCTTGAATATAGCTTCGATCATATGATGTGTGTTCTGTCCGTAGTGCACAATCACATGTAAAGTAATTCGCGCTTCCAATGCCAGTTTCCACAGAAACTCATGCACAAGCTCTGTTGAGAAGCTGCCTACCTGCTGAGATGGGTATTCTGCACGATACTCAAAGTGAGGTCGGTTGCTGACGTCAATAATGACCTGAGCGAGAGCCTCATCCATAGGTACGAATACGCTGGCATAACGCTTAATGCCGCGTTTATCACCCAATGCTTCTCGTAAAGTCTGTCCAAGACAGATTCCAATGTCCTCTACAGTATGGTGATCATCAATATCAATGTCCCCACGCGCTTGTACGTTCAGATCGAATTGTCCGTGCTTGGTGAACAGATCCAGCATGTGATTCAGAAAAGGAACATCTGTCTCAATCACCGATTGGCCCGTTCCATCGACGGAAAATGCGAGTTGAATATTGGTCTCATTCGTTTTGCGGTCTACCTGTGCCTCGCGGACAGCACCTTTGTTCTCCACTCCCAAGCCATTCTCTTGATTATCCATTATCTGATTCCGCCTTTCCTTCCTGTTCTAACCGCACAGCGATCGCGCGGGCGTGACCTTCAAGCCCTTCATGCCGAGCCAATTCTATAATAGCCGCTCCGTTCTGGAGCAACGCTTCCTTGCTGTAATAGATCAAGCTTGATTTCTTAATAAAATCATCCACATCCACCGGTGAACTGAACCGCGCTGTACCATTCGTCGGAATAATATGATTCGGGCCGGCAAAATAATCCCCTACCGGTTCCGAGCTATACGGCCCAAGGAAGATAGCGCCAGCGTTCTCAATCCGTCCGGCGTAAGCCATTGGCTCTTGCACCATAATTTCTAAGTGTTCCGGTGCAAGGCGATTCACCACATCAATTCCTTCATCCAAGGAATCGACCACGATGATTGCACCGTACTGCTCCACCGAAGCAGCCGCAATATCTCTGCGCGGCAACACTTCCAGTTGCCGCTTCACCTCGGCTTGCACGGCTTCCGCCAGCGTAGCCGAAGTTGTGACGAGAATAGCCGATGCCATCTCGTCATGTTCCGCCTGCGACAATAAGTCTGCGGCAACATACACCGGGTTCGCCGTATCATCGGCGAGCACCACAATCTCACTTGGCCCCGCGATACTGTCGATATCGACTGCGCCATACACCTTGCGCTTCGCGAGCGCCACGTAAATATTGCCCGGTCCACAGATCTTATCCACCGGGGCAATACTCTCCGTGCCGTAGGCGAGGGCGGCGATAGCTTGTGCGCCGCCAACCCGGTACATCTCGCTAACGCCTGCTTCCGCGGCAGCCACGAGAATGTACGGGTTAATGCCTTCGCCGCCATTCGTGGATGGCGGCGTAACCAGAACAATCTCCGGCACACCCGCTACCTGTGCCGGAATGACATTCATCAGCACCGACGAAGGATATGCTGCTTTGCCGCCAGGTACATACACACCGACCCGCTTCAGCGGCCTTATCACCTGGCCCAGCAGACTACCGTCTGGCTGCCAATCCATCCAAGAATTGCGTTTCTGCTTCTCGTGAAACGCACGGATGTTTGCGGCGGCCTGCCGAATCGCCGTTACAAATGATGGCTCCACCGCGGCATACGCTGCTTGCAGCTCCTCCTGCGGCACACGAAGCTCTGAAGCCACGAGCTTCGTCCGATCCAGTTGCTCTGTGTATCGCAGCAACGCAGTATCACCTTCTCGGCGGATGTCACTGACAATGCGCCGTACGGTTTCATTTTGCTCAGGTGTACCATATTCGACTTCCCGCTTCAGATTAAACTCCCGTGCAGGTACAATCTTCATGCACATAACCTCCTTATCTCCTGTATTGCTACCATGCTATATATTCGTTCGCCAATATCCATAACTTCTATTCCGCCGCATTTTCGCTCCCAGTGGAGTTCGTAGCACTAGTTCATAGCACTCCATACTCTGCTACACTACACATCAACGAGATCAGCTATATGTGTTCGATACTAAGCCATGAGGCTTTCGTTAACCTCGCAGTATCCCGCTAGGCGTCTCCGCTGATGCTGGAATAACCTTCTGCAATGCGTCGCATAACGACTGAATCCGATCATTTTTCATCCGATAACTAACCCGGTTGGCAATAAGGCGACTGGTAATATCGAGAATCGAATTCATTTCCACCAATCCATTCTCGCGTAGCGTCTGTCCCGTCTCGACTAGATCGACGATTCGATCCGCTAAGCCAATCAGTGGAGCAAGCTCAATGGAGCCGTTCAGCTTAATGACTTCCACCTGCTGTCCTTGTTCTCTGAAATATTGGGAAGCAATGATCGGATATTTGGTTGCTACACGTTGCTGAATACCTGGCTTCCAATCAGGAAGCCCAATAACGGACATCCGGCACTGTGCAATTCCCAAGTTGAGCAGCTCATAGACATCCCGGTTTTCCTCAAGCAGTACGTCCTTGCCCACGATCCCGATATCCGCCACACCATATTCTACATAGGTTGGGACATCCACAGGCTTCGCCATAATAAATTCCATACCTGCTTCCGGCACCTCAATGACCAGCTTGCGTGTATCATCTACATCAACGGGAATGTCGAGACCTGCTTCACGGAATAACTTTGAAGCTTTTTTATAGATTCGACCCTTAGGCATTGCTACCTTCAAAATATCCGACATCTCAGCGCGCTCCCCTTTCTTCAGATGCATAACGAATGACCTCGGCATACCGCTTGTCACTCCGCACTTCTTGTTCACCAGAGGTTACAGCTACCCTCGCCGTTTCATTGTTACTGTTCTCTTCGGAGAGAAGGGCTGTCACAACGTTCTTTCCTAAACTGCGTAACCGCGCCGCTTCCGTAAGTGCTTCAGCTCGGTATTTAGACTGATATTCAATCAGCACAGGTTTTTCTTCCTCTATTGTAATTCCATGTACTCCGTCGATGATCCGGTTTGTTTTGAGTGCAAAACCCGTAGCCGGAAGCGCACGTCCAAACTGCTGCAGCAGATTATCATATCGTCCACCACTGCATACTGGCGATCCAAGCTCTGCCGCATAACCTTCAAACGTCATACCTGTATAATACGAGAAGTCACCAATCATCGTTAGATCAATCAACACATGCTCAGAGACTCCATAAGCCTCTAATACCTCAAATACCGCGCACAGATGAGCAATAGACTCCGCTGCTTCCGGGCTGGAGCTTAACTGAGCCGCATGTGCACAGATCTCTTTGCCACCTCGCAAACGTAAAATCGCTTCAAGTTGCTCCTTCAACTTCGGTTCAAGATCAAGCGCTTCAATAGATTCCCGATAACCAACGTAGTCCCGGCCGAGCAATCCTTTTTTCAATTCTTGCTGCTGTGCAGTCTGACCCGGGATCACCTCTTCCAACAATCCATTCAGGAAACCCATGTGACCCATCGCTATTTTAAAAGAAGACACACCCGCTGCCTGTAATGAGGCAATCGCCAAAGCAACCACTTCGGCATCCGCTTCAGGGGAATCATCACCCACGAGTTCTACACCCGTTTGGAAAAACTCCGCTTCTCGCCCTGCTTCCTCTTCGATCGAACGGAATACATTCGCATGATAAGACAAACGGAGGGGAAGCTGCTCATCCTTCAGTAGCGAAGATACAACCCGCGCAATAGGAGCTGTCAGATCCGATCTCAACACGAGCGTTGTTCCTCGGCTATTCAGCAACTTGAACAATTTGCGGTCTGATGTAGAACTGGCTACACCTACCGTATCGTAATACTCAATCGTTGGCGTTATAATCTGGCGATAACCCCAGCGTTCCATGCATTCCAGTGCATTTCGCTCAATCGTTCTCAGCTTGTTCACGACAAGCGGTGTATAGTCACGGAAACCCGTCGGTTTCTCGAAGCCTTTTGGTTTAGACATTGGTATCATTCACCCCGAGTCAGTAGTTTGGATCGTACAGCAGTCTGTATATCGATTCTTGCATCAATTCACTCGTAAATTGTATTTCAATCTGTATCTCAACAGGATTTATGTAGCCAGCATCTATCTGTATCAGCCAAAGCCCCAAATGCTTTCGTAAATCCTATATGCTTTCCTCTGGAAACCGCTCGCGTGCTCTAGCTGCCAAGCAGCACATCATTTCTATC
This sequence comes from Paenibacillus sp. DCT19, assembly GCF_003268635.1. Lineage (NCBI taxonomy): Bacteria > Bacillati > Bacillota > Bacilli > Caryophanales > Paenibacillaceae > Paenibacillus > Paenibacillus sp. DCT19. The sequence goes on along the minus strand of NZ_CP029639.1, from coordinate 156,921 downwards.
GGTTCGAACCCTCAGCGAGAAGAGAATATTTATTGTTCTTTTGTCACCTTTATACTTTCATATGGTAAAGTGCTAACAAACTAAAGGATATGGGATATGATAACATGAATGACGCCACATCGTCAACAAAACCACACGCTTAGCCCACCATCTTCCTTCTACGGTTTACCCGCATTTTACAAGCATGACGAGGATATTTATATATGAAAAAAGCTGCCCTTAGCAGCTTCTCTCCTAGCGGTTCAATTTCACCTTAATCACTGGATATATCTTGTTAGTTCCTATGGTTCTAATCATAGGTCATAGGTATTCATGCAATGCCTTAAATGCCGTTTTCCAATGACCTTCGTTTACTAAAATGGTCCATCTGTCTTCACGAGCACATCATGCTCTGGAGATGCAGACCGGGATAGCTCCCGTAGTGGATTGCCTCCCACAAAAGCTCCTGGCGCAACATCCTTGTGAACCACGGCTCCTGCAGCAACCACAGCTCCATCCCCGATGGTTACCCCGGCAAGATGGTTGTATTCGCACCTATGAGTACATTTTCACCGATAATGACCTCGCCAAGCCTGTACTCTTTGATAAGATATTCATGAGCCAGAATGGTCGTGTTATATCCAATGACTGAGTTTTCGCCCACTGTAATTTTTTCCGGGAAAAACACATCTACCATGACCATCAAGCCAAATGCCGTATGTTTACCTACCTTCATGCCAAGCATTCGGCGATAGATCCAGTTCTTTACCGATAGAATCGGACAGTATCGTGATAACTGAATCCAGATGAAATTGCGAACACCTTTCCAGGGGCTTACGGTCTGATAGATATGCCATAATGCATTATGACCTTCTACCGGATAGCGGGTTACTTTTCTCATGAACGTCTCGCTTCAATGCCCGTGAGTGCAAGCAGATCCCTCATATCGTGTATAATATGATCCGGGTTGTATTCTTTCAGTTTCTCTTCACCCTTGAGAGACCAAGCCACACCTACGGAGAGTGCACCTGCATTTTGAGCAGATTGAATATCTACCGGGCTGTCACCAATCATTAATGTTTTGGTAGGATCGGCACCAAGCTCGTTCATCGCCTTCAATACTGGTTCAGCATGCGGTTTCGGATGTGTTACATCCGTGACCGTTACAATCGTTTGCATGTACTTGAGTAATTCGAAGCGCTCTAACACCTTAAGTGTGGATGGGCGAATCTTCGTTGTCACTACACCCATAACGATACCTGCTTGATGAAGAGCTTCAACAACTTCCAGAACATGAGGGAAAGGCTGTACCATTGCCTCATGGTGAATGTCGTTATATGCTCGATAGCCCTTAACATACTTCGAGACATCCTCTTGTCCAGAAAATGTACGCATCTGCTGTTCCAGCGTGCCACCCATATGTGGAATAATTTCTTCCCGTGTCCACGGAGCTGAATGCTCCCATTCTCCCATTACATGTAGGAACGAGCTGATGATCAGCTCATTCGTATCTATAATCGTTCCATCGAGATCAAACAAAACCGTATTGATCATGCCTGCATTACTCCTTTTTGTCTTCAGCTTGCCTCTGCTCTTCTCTAGCTGGTGTTGATGTTTCTTCTTTGCTAGTATCTCTACCTGGCGCACCTGTCTCTGGCATATCATCCGATGGTTCCGAAGGTACTTTGGTGGATACGATTGGGTCACTATACCGAACATCTGCCCGGCCCGTCACTCTTCTTACCACGATGAATACCACCGCAACGATGATAATACCAATGGCCAGCAATTGCGAAATTCGAACGTTGCCATACGCTGGATCAAGATATCCTTGTTCGAAGCCCATTGCCGTCATCGGAGACCACATCCCATTTACAAGAGAAGCCACCCATGCTGGTGCCTGGAATCCAAGGCTGTCTGTACGCAGTGCTTCAATGAAGAAACGACCGATAGAGTACCAGATAAAATAGGACATAAACAGCTCACCCGCACGAAGAAACTTCTGACGACGCAGTACAAGCAGAATACCTAATCCGACAAGGCTCCATAATGATTCATACAAGAACGCAGGATGGTGGAATACGCCTTCTACGTTCATCTGATTGACGATAAAATCGGGAAGGTGTAGCTTGTCCCGCAAAAATGATTCCTCTACAGGTCCGCCGTAAGCTTCCTGATTCACGAAGTTCCCCAACGGCCGATCATCTGACCAACGATGAGACCAGGTGCACAAATATCGGCCATACGCCAGAAGTTATACCCTTTACGACGGAAGAAAATAACTGCACATATAATGGCGCCAATCAGTGCGCCGTAAATGGCGATGCCGCCATTCCAGATTTTAAATACGTCCCAAAAATTGTCCTTATAATCCTCCCATTTAAATGCCACATAATAAATTCTAGCGCCAATAATAGCAGACGGTACGCCCAGCAGAACCATGTCCATGAACACTTCCTGCGGAATGGCATATCGTTTCCCTTCCTGGATGACCAGCAATAGACCTACAAGCGCTGCTGCACCCAGAATTAATCCGTACCAGTGAACCGTCAGCGGTCCAATAGAGAAGGCAACCGGGTTCAACAGTAATAATGTATCCATTCATTCACACTCCTATAAATTCACTCATGCCACTCATTCTCGCTAGCTCTATTCAATGCGCACAGCATCCCATGCTATATACGGATCTGAGAACAGGAACAATTTCTTGATCATAGTCCATGATTTACTTTCGAAACTGTGCAAAGTTCCTACGTATCCTCTATCCAAGAAAAAGTGGTATAGCAAAGCACAGCTTTGTCTCATACCACAATCCCCACGAACTATTTAATTAATCCATGTCTTCCATATCTTCTGAGATGGTTGCTGTCAATTTATTCGTAAATTGCAGCGCTGCATTCAATCCCATTTGCTTCAAACGATAGTTCATGGCTGCAACTTCGATGATGACAGCTAGATTTCGACCAGGGCGAACAGGGATCGTAACCAAAGGTACATCCGTATCAATAATCCGTGTAGTCTCCTCATCCAGTCCAAGGCGGTCATACTGTTTGTCCTGTTGCCATGCTTCAAGTCGAACAACAAGGGTAATCCGTTTATTGTTACGCACCGCACCGGCACCAAACAGCGTCATGACGTTGATAATGCCGACTCCGCGAATCTCCAGCAAATGACGAATCAACTCTGGTGCTGTTCCGTGAAGCTGGAAGTCCGAGGTTTGACGAATCTCTACCGCATCATCAGCAATAAGTCGATGCCCACGCTTAACTAGCTCCAATGCAGTCTCACTTTTACCGATACCACTGCTTCCCGTAATTAACATCCCTACACCATTCACATCACACAAAACACCATGGATCGTCGCAGTTGGCGCAAGCTTACCTTCAAGGAAACCCGTGATCCGGCTGGAAAGAATCGTAGTCGCCATATTACTGCGAAGCACAGCCAAGTTCTGTTCTTCACTGATTTCAATCAGTTCCTGTGGAACGTCAAGTCCGCGGGTTATAACAATACAAGGTGTCTCTTCTGTGCATAGACGCTGCATCCGATCACGGCGCTCTTGTTCAGACAACATTGCAAAAAAGGCCAGCTCGGTTCTTCCAAGAAGCTGTACCCGTTCTTGAGGATGATATTCAAAATAACCAGCCATTTCTAGGCCAGGTCGGTTCAAATCGTCTACTGTAATGAATCTCTTTAATCCATGAGATCCCGAAACAACTTCAAGCTGAAATTGTTGGACTAACTCGGATACTTTTACTTTTTTCGCCATTTGTCTCTTCCTTTCAGCATTCGCTGCCTCTGTATGTACATCAAGATGACACATCATTTCACTACTTTAAGAGCGCATTCAGTTTGATTCCATTTGCAGCCTATACAAAACGTCGATCAACGTTATTCAGCGAAGACAGACCAAAGTTATCGGATGTTTTTCATGCAAATATAGCATGTTCAAACTCTGTTACATCAATCGATAACCTTCAAATAATCTTAAATGAATTCACCGCTGAATGCAATCTTGGACTATGCCTGTTATTAGTCAAAAAAGCCCCTTCCAGCAATAACGGAAGGGGCTTCTGAATACAATGTATGATTGCGTTAACTGACAGATTTCATCGTCACCGAAGAATCCCAGTAATATTAGTCTTGAAGAAGTACGTTCACTTCAGTCTCTTTGTCAAAGATATGAACCTTGTTCATGTCAATTGCCATTTTAACTGTGGAACCATCACGAGTGTTAGAACGTCCGTCTACACGTGCGATTGTAGTATCGTTACCTACACCGCTCAAGTAGAGGAGCATTTCGTGACCCAAGTTCTCTGTTACATCTACGTGTGTAGAGAATACAGAGTTCGGGGATGCTTCCAGGAATACTGGCTCTTCGTGAATGTCTTCTGGACGAACACCCAGAATAACTTCTTTACCAACGTATCCTCTAGTTTTCAGCACTTGTGCTTTACCTTGCGGGATTTCAACGTCCACGCCTGGAGCTACGAAGTGAAGGTTTGCACCTTGCTCAGCCAATTTACCCGAGATAAAGTTCATTGTCGGGGAACCGATGAAACCAGCTACAAACAGGTTAGACGGATGGTTGTAGAGCTCTTCTGGAGAAGCAGCTTGTTGGATGATACCATCCTTCATAACTACGATCCGGTCACCCATCGTCATTGCTTCAATCTGGTCATGCGTTACGTAGATAACTGTTGTTTCCAAACGTTTAGCCAGTTTTGTGATTTCCGCACGCATCTGACCACGAAGTTTAGCATCCAAGTTGGAGAGTGGCTCATCCATCAAGAAGACTTGTGGATCACGGACAATCGCACGTCCTAGAGCGACACGCTGACGTTGACCACCGGACAATGCCTTAGGTTTACGCTCAAGCAAATGCTCGATATCCAAGATTTTAGCTGCTTCACGTACACGTTTGTCGATCTCGTCTTTTTTCACTTTACGCAATTTCAAACCAAACGCCATGTTTTGATATACGCTCATATGCGGATACAAGGCATAGGATTGGAATACCATCGCGATATCGCGGTCTTTAGGAGCAACATCATTCACGACACGGTCACCGATATAGAGTTTACCTTCAGAAATTTCCTCAAGGCCTGCGATCATACGCAGTGTTGTTGATTTACCACAACCGGACGGACCTACCAGTACCAAGAATTCTTTATCTTTAATGTCCAGGTTAATGTCAACTACTGTTGCTTTATCGGAACCCGGGTATTTTTTGAAAATATGCTCTAAACGTACACCTGCCATGATTGTTGCCTCCTCAGAGATCATTTTGTAATCGAATACATTTTGTAGTTTTATAATAACCCATTCATGGGATGTTTGACTATTCGCAAACTGCACAAAAATATCAGAGCTTTTTCGTCACTTTGTACATAAGCAGCAAAAGCCGCACTAGAACAGCACTTTCAAAGCTTCTAACATCGTATCCAATCTCTTGTTTGATCTTATCCAGACGATAAACTAGTGTATTCCGGTGAATAAACAGCCGCTTGGCAGTCTCGCTCACATTGCAATCCAAACTAAAAAAGGTCTCTAACGTTGTGAGGGTCTCACTATCATTAAATATTGCGGTATCCTTACCTGTATCCTTGATAAACCGGAGCCGCTGCTGCTGGGGAATACTTGCAACAACTTGTTCTAGTTGTAGATCCCAAGGAAGATGGATATGCTGTGCCACATGGAATGCTCTACCTAACTGTACACTCTCCTGCAAAAGTGCAGTAGCAGGCACCAGTTGAGTTGCTGGCTGACACGGTAACAATGCAGATAGATGGAATACACCAGCCCATTCACTCGCTACCAATTCATATAGTCCAAGACAGAAGGCGTTAAGCAAATCTTTTCTCGCCTCAACGGTATCCTCTTCAGCCTCACCCATAACAACCTCTTCATCAGCAAGAAAAACCCACTCTTGTTCTCCCATAGGAATCAATATAATCAATTCACCAAAGTAACTCTCCAATAATTTATTAAGCTCTTTGGAGCGAATTCGATGAGCATCTGGTGTTTCACATTGCAGCAAAAAAGGAATTTTTTCTGTGCTCAGCTCCACCGCAATTGATAAATGCTCTGGTACAGATTCATACTGGGATGGATCGTTCATCTGCTGTACAAGCCACTGTCCCAGTTCAGCAAGTTGCTGCTCCCGATCGCTTTCATAAACAACAGGTGTTTCTTCGAGTGAAACTCCTGTATTGTTAAGGATTAGAAGCTCGATGAGACCCTTGGTTTCTCTAGTTATCGCTTCAGAGGAGCATCCCCAACATACAATATTTCCTTCTTTAATATTCATTCCAACTTTAAAATAAATCCGTTCACCTGTGCTCAAACTCCGAGCTTCAGTATAAGTGTCCCCTTCGGCTGCGCTAAGTTGATCGTCGTGCCTTCCACTATAAGTAGAGTTATCGTGGTTAGAATCGATTAAATTTGCCGCTGACTCTTTCCATTCTTCTATTGTAACTTCATATTCATCTAATGTAGTGCCGATAACTGATTCAATTTGTTGTTTAAGACCTGGTATGATCATCATAGTATGAACGTCACCACTCTGTTTTTCTACTATCTTATCATATCCTAACGTCGATCGCCTTTTACCTACTCGATATTAAAGACTATTACGAAAATTAACACATAATTATGTATTGGCTGCCGATCCTATTATCCATATATCCAAAAAATAATATTTACTACCCTCTCGATTATTGTTTAGTTTGTTGTTATTTCGGAACAAAAAAAAGAGTGAGTAATCATTAACTTGATTATTCACTCTTTCTATATGATGAGTCATGAAGGGCTCGAACCTTCGACACCCTGATTAAAAGTCAGGTGCTCTACCAACTGAGCTAATGACTCATAAAACTGGTGGAGGATGATGGATTCGAACCACCGAACCCGTAAGGGAGCAGATTTACAGTCTGATGCGTTTGGCCGCTTCGCTAATCCTCCAAAATAAAAAAATGGTGGCTCGGGACGGAATCGAACCGCCGACACGAGGATTTTCAGTCCTCTGCTCTACCGACTGAGCTACCGAGCCTTATTCTATTTTAAGAATTAATGGCGGAACCGACGGGATTCGAACCCGCGATCTCCTGCGTGACAGGCAGGCATGTTAGGCCAACTACACCACGGTTCCAGGCATTAATGGTGCCGGCGAGAGGACTTGAACCCCCAACCTACTGATTACAAGTCAGTTGCTCTACCAGTTGAGCTACACCGGCGTATATGGTGGAGGCTGAGGGGATCGAACCCCCGACCCTCTGCTTGTAAGGCAGATGCTCTCCCAGCTGAGCTAAGCCTCCTGGGTAATATGGTAGCGGCGGAGGGGATCGAACCCCCGACCTTACGGGTATGAACCGTACGCTCTAGCCAGCTGAGCTACACCGCCATATTAATGAATTGTCTTGATTGCTTGTCCATCTCCATTAGGATAAAGATGGCGGAGAGAGAGGGATTCGAACCCTCGCACCGTTTACACAGCCTAACCCCTTAGCAGAGGGTCCCCTTATAGCCACTTGGGTATCTCTCCAAATAACAATCATGAACAATGATTACAAGGATTGCTCCTTGAAAACTAGATTCGAAACGAAAGTCTGCGATTTAAAACCTGCTAATTGGATAAGCCCTCGACCGATTAGTACTGGTCAGCTCCATGCATTACTGCACTTCCACCCCAGCCTATCTACCTCGTCGTCTTCAAGGGGTCTTACATACTGGGAAATCTCATCTTGAGGGGGCTTCACGCTTAGATGCTTTCAGCGCTTATCCCGTCCGTACATAGCTACCCAGCGGTGCTCCTGGCGGAACAACTGGTACACCAGCGGTACGTCCATCCCGGTCCTCTCGTACTAAGGACAGCTCCTCTCAAATTTCCTACGCCCACGACAGATAGGGACCGAACTGTCTCACGACGTTCTGAACCCAGCTCGCGTACCGCTTTAATGGGCGAACAGCCCAACCCTTGGGACCTACTTCAGCCCCAGGATGCGATGAGCCGACATCGAGGTGCCAAACCTCCCCGTCGATGTGGACTCTTGGGGGAGATAAGCCTGTTATCCCCAGGGTAGCTTTTATCCGTTGAGCGATGGCCCTTCCATGCGGTACCACCGGATCACTAAGCCCGACTTTCGTCCCTGCTCGACTTGTAGGTCTCGCAGTCAAGCTCCCTTATGCCTTTGCACTCTTCGAATGATTTCCAACCATTCTGAGGGAACCTTTGGGCGCCTCCGTTACTCTTTAGGAGGCGACCGCCCCAGTCAAACTGCCCACCTGACACTGTCCCCGCACCGGATTACGGTACCAGGTTAGAACCTAGATACGATCAGGGTGGTATCCCAACGGTGCCTCCACCGAAGCTGGCGCTCCGGCTTCAAAGGCTCCCACCTATCCTGTACAGATCGTACCCAAATTCAATATCAAGCTGCAGTAAAGCTCCATGGGGTCTTTCCGTCTTGTCGCGGGTAACCTGCATCTTCACAGGTATTAAAATTTCACCGGATCTCTCGTTGAGACAGCGCCCAAGTCGTTACGCCATTCGTGCGGGTCAGAATTTACCTGACAAGGAATTTCGCTACCTTAGGACCGTTATAGTTACGGCCGCCGTTTACTGGGGCTTCGGTTCACAGCTTCGGATTGCTCCTAACCGCTCCCCTTAACCTTCCAGCACCGGGCAGGCGTCAGCCCGTATACTTCGCCTTACGGCTTCGCACAGACCTGTGTTTTTGCTAAACAGTCGCTTGGGCCTTTTCACTGCGGCCCCCTCGTGCTATTCACACTACCGGGGCACCCCTTCTCCCGAAGTTACGGGGTCATTTTGCCGAGTTCCTTAACGAGAGTTCTTCCGCGCGCCTTAGAATTCTCTTCTCGCCTACCTGTGTCGGTTTGCGGTACGGGCACCATCACCTGGCTAGAGGCTTTTCTTGGCAGTGTGAGATCATGACCTTCGCTACTGTAATTTTCACTCCCCATCACAGCCCAGCCTTAACGATGTGCGGATTTGCCTACACATCAGCCTCACTGCTTGGACAGGCATCCATCAGCCTGCGTCACTACCCTACTGCGTCCCCCATTGCTCATAACGGCTTACGGTGGTACAGGAATTTCGACCTGTTGTCCTTCGACTACGCCTTTCGGCCTCGCCTTAGGTCCCGACTTACCCTGAGTGGACGAGCCTTCCTCAGGAACCCTTAGGCTTTCGGCGGATCAGATTCTCACTGATCTTTTCGTTACTCATACCGGCATTCTCACTTGTATAATGTCCAGCGCTCCTTACGGTACACCTTCAACCCTTATACAACGCTCCCCTACCCCTGATCATAAGATCAAGCCATAGCTTCGGTGGTGTGTTTAGCCCCGTTACATTTTCGGCGCAGAGTCACTCGACCAGTGAGCTATTACGCACTCTTTAAATGGTGGCTGCTTCTAAGCC
>NZ_CP029639.1:17500-142500 GCF_003268635.1 Paenibacillus sp. DCT19 | reverse complement strand
CCAATACCCGGCAAACGAGTAAAGGCATCAATTAGCTTGGCTATCGGTTCGGGATAATACAATCGATTGCGTCTCCTTTTACAGGATCAATTTAAATTAAAATAATCCCGGAATTTTCATGCCGCCTGTGAATTTACCCATATCTTGATTGGCAATCTCATCAGCTTTGGTCATAGCATCATTTACAGCAGTCATTACGAGATCCTGAAGCATTTCTACATCTTCTGGATCTACTGCTTCAGGTTTGATTGTAATAGCAAGCAATTTCTTATGTCCGTTAACCTCTGCTGTCACAACGCCACCACCAGAAGTACCTTGAACCGTTTTGTCCGCAAGTTCCTCTTGTGCTTTCAACATTTGCTCCTGCATTTTCTTCACTTGTTTCATCATTTGGTTCATGTTATTCATATCTTTTCATCTCCTTAGGTATAGTTATCGCACCAGGCGTATAGTAAATCTATTCCTTAATCACAACAAGATCCTCACCAAATAGCTGAATGGCTTCATCTATCCAAGGCTGCTTGCTGCCTGAACCTCCATCTTCATGCTCAGGTTCAAGCTTAAAGTCCTCCTTTGGCGCTTCAGAAGCTCCTTCCATTGCACCAGTCCAATCCTTGAGCATCATCGTCACCAGACGTGCTGAACGTCCAAGCTGTTCAGACAGCACACGTTCAATCACTTCACGGTTAGCCTGCTTCTCGGTCGTTTCGCGATGGATGTTATTTTTGAAAGCCACTAATACGTTATCTTCCAACAGAGATACCGGTTCACCGTCCATAAACCAAGCATGAACTGTGACTTTCTCCTCTTTTACGCGTTGCAAAATCTGACTCCACTTCTTGCTAATCTCCATAAACTCAGGCGATCCTTTACGCGTAACGTACTGATCCAACTGCGCGGGCAACTTCGCCGGCGAGTTTCCTCTAGACACAGGAGCACGTGTCGCCGGACGAGAAGGGCTGCTTGAGGCAGATTCCCCACCAGATAACCCACTCTTAAGTGCGCGATCTAGTTTCTTCTCAAGCTCAGCAAGTTGTTGCTTCAACCTGCCGATCTCTCCACTATCGGCCGATGGCGCGGTAGATCCAGAACTCGACGAAGCTACCACCTGATCAGCCACTGCACCTTGCGCTGGAATACTGCATAACTTGAGCAACGCAACTTCAAATAGAGTCTGTGGTTGGACTGCATATTTCATCTCACTCTGGTACCGATTAAGTGTATCAATCATTTGAAACAACTGTTCCTTAGTGAATGATTCAGCCATATCTCGGAATGACTCCGGATTGAGTACACGATCCGTTAGCTTATCTGCATCTGGTACCATCTTAATCATAAGCAAATCACGGAAATAATAAAGCAAATTCTCCATGCATTTGTCCGCACTTTTGCCTTCATGCATAAACCCTTCAATCATCTGCAGAATATGACCGACATCACCCTTCAACAGAGAGGCAGCCAGCTTCGCAAATTGTTCAGATGGAATCCCACCCGTCATATCCATGACCTGCTGATAGGTTACCTTTCCATCCGTAAATGAAGAGATCTGATCCAGTACGCTAAGCGCATCCCGCATACCCCCATCAGACAGACGGGCAATATATTGAAGCGCGTCATGGTCAGCTTCCATACCTTCTTGCTCACAAATTAGAGCCAGGCGTGCTGTCTGTTCCTCCAACGACACTCGGCGAAAATCAAATCGCTGACAGCGAGATATAATTGTAGCCGGTAGACGATGGGGTTCTGTTGTTGCCAAAATAAACATAACATGCGGAGGAGGTTCTTCCAACGTTTTAAGTAGCGCATTGAAAGCCTCTGTCGTCAGCATGTGTACTTCATCAATAATATAAACTTTCTGCCGAACCTCGGTTGGCGCATATTTAACCTTTTCCCGAAGATCACGGATCTCTTCAACACCACGGTTGGATGCCGCATCAATCTCTTGTACATCCATGACCGAACCCGTTGTAATCCTCCGGCATGCTTCGCACTCGTTACAAGGCTCAGGCGCAGGTCCGCGTTCGCAGTTCACAGCTTTGGCCAAAATCTTGGCAGCACTTGTCTTTCCCGTTCCTCTAGGGCCACTAAACAAATAGGCATGGGAAGTCCGCTGTTCACGAATCGCGTTCTGCAAGGTCTGAATAATATGCTGTTGCCCCACCATATCTTGGAACGACTGGGGACGCCAAGCCCGGTATAACGCGATATGCTCCATGATGCGTTACCTTCCTTCCACTTCGCATTCGAGTCCTTTGTCGTTCCCCCATTATACTATATTCCGGGGTGAATCCAAACTTTATCTGACCCATTTCTGCGTGGTTTTTTTGTAGACATATCAAAAAGACCTCTGCATACATACAACTGCAAAGGTCTCTAATTCTAATCGTAAGCCGTGCACCTGCTATCGATAATTGCGATCCAAGTGGCACCCCTGAACAATAGCTCAGGCTAGGCAACCCTCCGGCACAAGAGTGATCTCACTTATGGCTGCTTCCTTCCGGACCTGACCAGGTTCATGAGTACTCATTGCGGAGGACCCAACCGTCAACACCACGTTCAGGGACCAAACCTCACATCGACAAAACCTCTAGCAGGAATTCAACCTCGCTGTAGCGGATTGCGAGTTACAGGGCACCGCTACCTCCCCATCTAGCACGGTAAGAAATAGTATAACGTAAGGGAATATAAAATGCAACCAGAGGGAAATTGGGAAAGCTGAATCATTGTTACCAATCGCTCTAGAATGCGGCTCGGCCTACATCAGGATGTTGAAGACTAGGCTTTAAAAAATCTAGAAACTAGTTTCCTTATCGTTAATCCTTCTCCACTGTCCCTACGCAAAAAAACATATAAAAACCCCTACCGAGTTGGCAGGGGTGGTTTTGGATGCAATTAGCAGACAATTCCCTAAGAATTGCTGAATTAGATACCGTATTTTTTCTTGAAACGATCCACACGACCGCCAGCATCGATAAACTTCTGTTTACCAGTGAAGAACGGGTGGCACGCGGAGCAAATCTCTACACGAAGTCCGTCTTTAACCGAACCAGTCTCAAAAGTATTACCGCATGCGCAGGATACTTGACCAATCGTGTATTTAGGATGAATTGCTTCTTTCATTACCTTTCACCTCTTTCCGCCCTGAGCCTCAAGCGGACCCAGAGTAAATGGCACAACTCCGAAGATTATAACATGGCATAATGCCAGTTGCAATCCATTATTATCAAGAGGTGATTAGACGCTTAGGACGTGCCATTCCAGCTGGTGGAACATGTGTAAACGAGCCAATCACAACATCAGGCAACTCTTCTTGGAAGATCTCGATCATCTGCTTCATTCCCAGTATGTCACCTTGAGCCGGAGGAATCAGCTCCAAATAACTCTCAGGGTCAATATTGAGGTTACGCATCTGAATGAGACGTAGTTTAGTTCTGCGTGCAAACTCAACCATCGCTTCAATCTCTTCCTCACGATCCGTTACACCAGGGAAGATCAAATAGTTAATGGAGGTGTATACACCTTGTTCAGCGGCATACTTCATGGATTTCTCGACATTTGCCAATGTATACCCACGAGGTTTGTAGTAGGCATTATAGTGATCATCCAAAGCGCTAATTGTACTTACGCGCATGAGATCCAACCCCGCATCTACAATACCTCTAATATGATCATTCAATCCAGCATTCGTATTAATGTTGATGTATCCCATATCCGTGATGGAACGCACTTCACGAATAGCTTCAATAATCAATTTCGCCTGTGTAGAAGGTTCACCCTCACAGCCTTGTCCAAAACTGATAATGGATTCCGGTGTTTTCAAATGCTCCAGCATGACTTCAACAATTTCATCTACACGTGGACGGAAATTCATACGTGTCTGCGGAGATACAAAACCACTGTCATCAGGTTGTTCTGAAATACATCCGAAGCAGCCGGCATTACAGGAGTATGATACAGGCACGCCGCCTTCCCAACGATTCAGGAACGTGTTGGATGATGTTAAGCATTCATATCCAAGGGCACAATTCGACAAATGAGTATACAGACGATTTTCCGGATATTTTTTCGTCAAATGATTCACACCTGACTTCACATCATCCCGATCGCAGTTAAGCGGATTCCACTTATCTGGACTATCCGACTTTGCAGCCGTGACATAGAAACCGCCATCTTTCCACACAACTGCGGAATAACCGAACAAAGGCAACTTATACTCTTTGTCTGTCTTCACATAACCTGGCAGGCACAACCGGGTGAAGCCTTGCGGCAACAACGCACCTACAGCTTGTGTATCACTAGGCATTGGCAACATCTCGCCCGTATCGGGATCCATACCAATTGGACGAGTACTCGGCAATCCCACCAATGTCGCACCATCCGGCAGAGGAATAAGCTCATCCTCCATAATTTCAACAATCATATCACCACTTCGTGCAAGTCCATACAAGGACGGGTGATCAAATACATTACCTTTTTCATCTGCGTATACTAAATACATGATGTTCTCCTCACATCTATATGGGTTAAGCCTAAACGACGAGTGTCCAATCAGCCCATAATCAACTAGGTTGTTGTTGCTGATGTGGCTGTTTGTCTTGGTGAACGACGGGTAGTTGTTGTGCCGGAATTACTCGTTGGATTATTGGCTGCTGCATCAAATGCGGCAAGGAACTCTGCATTGGTTTTGCTGTTACGCAGCTTTTTCAAGAAGCTCTCAACAAAATCATGTGAGTCATTCATATTTTTCCGAATAGTCCAAATTGTATCCAGCTCTTCTTTGCTAAGAAGCACTTCTTCACGGCGAGTACCCGAGCGACGAATATCAATCGCAGGGAAGATGCGGCGCTCTGCCAAACGACGATCCAAATGAAGCTCCATGTTGCCCGTACCTTTGAACTCTTCATAGATAATATCATCCATACGAGAACCGGTATCAATCAGAGCCGTCGCCAGAATAGTCAGGCTTCCTCCCTCTTCCACATTCCTTGCAGAACCGAAGAAACGTTTAGGGCGATGGAATGCCGCAGGATCAATACCTCCACTAAGCGTCCGACCAGATGGCGGAATAACCAAGTTGTATGCGCGAGCCAGACGTGTGATGCTATCCAGCAAGATAACGACATCTTTTTTGGCTTCTACAAGACGAAGCGCACGCTCCAGCACCAATTCAGCAACTTTAATGTGGTTTTCAGGCAGCTCATCAAACGTAGAAGCCACAACTTCACCTTTAACCGAACGAGACATATCCGTTACTTCCTCCGGACGCTCATCAATCAACAGGACAAATAGTTCAATTTCAGGATTGTTCGTTGAGATGCTGTTGGCGATTTCTTTAAGGAGAAGTGTTTTACCTGCTTTGGGAGGTGCTACGATCAATCCGCGCTGACCCAGACCTACTGGAGCAAGCACATCCATAATGCGAGTGGACAAATGGTTGGGGGATGTTTCGAGAACCAGTTTTTTCTGCGGATATAATGGAGTTAGTGCAGGGAAATGAAGTCTTTCCGCAGCGGCCGAAGGATTCTCTCCGTTTACAGCATTGACTTGCAGCAAGCCGAAGTACCGTTCATTTTCTTTTGGCGTCCTACATTTACCCGATACGAGGTCACCCGTTCTTAGGTCAAATTTACGAATCTGCGAAGCCGAGATGTAAATATCCTCTGTACTTGGCAGGTAGTTAATCGGTCGTAGGAATCCGTATCCCTCTGGGAGAATTTCAAGTACACCTTGCATAAACATCAAACCACTTTGTTCAGCTTGTGCACGTAATATAGCAAAGATTAATTCTTTCTTTTTCAATTGACCGTAATATGGAATTTGATATTTTTTGGCCAGTTTGTAAAGGTCCGTTAATTTCATTTCTTCCAAATCGGAAATTTGTAGATCCATATAATAACCACCTATTCAATTAATAAGTCCGTGAAATGGATAGTTTCGCTAGATGCTCCGGCTATGGAGAGCAGTATAACACCGCGTTCTCTTCTGTCCATTGTACGGAATGTAACCGCTATAATGCAAATACTTGTCTTTGGATGTAAGTTCCGGGCGGGATGGCTATATACACAGCACTGTCCGCTAGTGAGTGAACACAAAAGTCATGAGGCGTTCGATCCGGGTAACCGGCCAAGAAGCGCAGTTCAAACAAACCGGGGGCTTGAGGAAAGGGAATGATCTCAGTTCTTACAGCCATATGATGTCTAATCCAAAAAAAGACCCTCCGGCCAAGGAAATCGTACATTTCACCTGGTTCCGGAGAGGCTGAGAACTCTATTAGTATAGGTTTACCCATTTGTTGAAAGGTTATGCAGTTCTGTAAAAATAATAACTGTATTGCTGTAAACTTGCAATATGTCGTTCGTTTACTCCGTCTCACGCCACACATCTGCACCTAACAAGCGCAGATTAGTAACGAGATGATCGTAACCACGATCGATAAATTCAACTCCTGTTACTTCAGTCACACCTTCACTAACGGTGAGACCCGCGATCACCAGCGCTGCTCCAGCGCGCAGATCGGATGCTTTTACCTTAGCCGCATTCAAAGGACTACCTTCGATAATCGCAGAACGTCCTTCTACACGGATTTTGGCACCCATTCGCACGAGCTCCGGAACATGCTTGAATCGATTACTATATACAAAATCACTGAGGACACTAACACCCGTTGCTTGTGTTAATACACTCGTCATCGGGACTGTAGATCTGTAGGGAAGCCAGGATACACCAGCGCCTTCACATCCACATGATTGTACGATGCTTGTCCAATAACTCGGATGCTCTCGTCCAGTTCCTCAATGCCAACGCCCATCTCAATCAGCTTTGCTGTCAAAGCTTCAAGATGTTTGGGAATGACATTATCAATCAGAACGTCTCCACGTGTTGCTGCCGCAGCAATCATGTACGTACCCGCCTGTATACGATCCGGGATGATCGAATGGCGACAGCCTTTCAGTTCAGATACCCCTTCAATACGAATGGTTTCCGTACCTGCACCCTTAATGCTTGCACCCATAGAGTTCAAAAGTGTTGCTACATCTATAATCTCAGGCTCTTTAGCCGCGTTTTCGATAATTGTAGAGCCTTTGGCACGAGTTGCCGCCAGCATAATATTAATGGTTGCACCTACGCTACTTACATCAAGATAAATCTTAGCTCCGCGAAGCTCTTTGGCATGCAGATGAATGGAACCATGTTCGTTTGTAACCGTTGCGCCAAGCGCTTCAAATCCTTTGATATGTTGATCAATCGGACGAGGTTCAAAGTTACAACCTCCAGGTAAACCGATGGTCGCTTCTTTGAAACGCCCAAGCAGCGCACCCATCATATAGTATGAAGCACGAAGCTTCTTCACAGGCCCATTCGGCATAGGAATGGATTTGATATCGGAAGGATCGATTTTCATCTGACTGCCTTCCCAAGTTACACGAGCCCCGAGTTCCTCCAAAATTTCCGCATATACGGCCACATCACTCAAAAGTGGCAGGTTGTCAAGCACGACCTCTGACTCGGCAAGCAATGCTGCAGGAATAAGCGCAATGGCGCTGTTCTTGGCGCCGCTTATAGTTACAGTTCCCTGTAACGGACGTCCGCCACTAATCATCAATTTTTCCATAAAGCTTAATGTCCCCCTACGTGTTTTGCAGCCGATGAACGGCAATACGTGCTGATGGCTAACGATGTAGAAATAAGGTGTGAAAATGGAAAGACACCGGCTAGGCGGTGTTCTTCCATTTCACAGTATGGAACTGTTTGAGATAAATTACGCTTTGTTGTTGGAACCAAACTCGCGGATTTTACCTTTAACTGTTTCTTTGATTGCGTCACGGCCTGGTACGATGAACGTACGTGGATCGTAAGCATTTGGTTTAGCTGCAAGTACTTCACGAACTGCTTTAGTGAAAGAGATTTGGTTCTCTGTGTTCACGTTGATTTTGGAAGTACCCAGGGAGATAGCTTTATCGATATCGTGTTTAGGAATACCTGTACCACCGTGCAATACGAGTGGAACTTGTACCGCGTCACGAACTTCTTCCATTTCTTTGAAGCCGAGGTTTGGCTCGCCTTGGTAAGGACCGTGTACAGAACCCAGAGCTGGTGCCAAAGTATCGATACCCGTTTCTTTAACGATACGGATACATTCGTTCAGGTCAGCGTATTGAATACCACCGATAACGTCGTCTTCTTGTCCGCCTACAGTACCTACTTCAGCTTCTACAGAAACGCCTTTAGCGTGTGCATATTCAACTACTTTTTTAGTCATTTCGATGTTCTCATCGATAGAGTGGTGAGAACCGTCGATCATAACGGATGTAAATCCAGCATCGATCGCTTCTTTACATTTGTCGAAGCTTGAACCGTGATCCAGGTGAATAGCAACTGGTACGGAGATTTTCATGTCAATCAAGAGTCCTTCTACCATTTTAACTACAGTAGTAAAGCCACCCATGTGACGTGCTGCACCTTCGGAAACGCCCAGGATTACTGGGGACTTTTCTTCTTCAGCAGCAGTAAGAATTGCTTGAGTCCACTCAAGGTTATTGATGTTGTATTGACCAACTGCATATTTTCCTTCGAGTGCTTTGTTCAACATGTCTGTCATAGATACTAATGGCATGGTTTCAATCCTCCTAGGGGTTTGGGTTATGTCTATGGTTTTTAGCCGAAATCACATACGGGCTTATTATACCACATCCCATGTCAAATACTAAACATGCATTTGCAAAAATGCTGTGCTTTGCAGCACAGTTTTCATAGATATCCCATGACGGCATCATCAATTTCAATATTCCCTGAAAATTTCACTGGAATACCTTGGATTAATGCAATCCTTAGATTTGGTTATTCAGATACAAAAAAATCCTGTTTCCACAGGATTCAGCTGCACTTATTGGCGGGATCATTTCGTAATTGCATATTGACGGCAACACGCATCTCATCGATATCAAACGGTTTCGTAAAATGCATGAGTGCTCCAAGATCGGTGGCTTCCTTAATCATATCTAGCTCACCATAAGCCGTCATCATGATGACTTTGATGTTGGGATCTATCTCTTTAATATGCTTTAAAATTTCCAGACCATCCATGCCAGGAATTTTCATATCGAGCAACACGAGATCAGGTTTGTCGTTATTTACAATTTCAAGTGCAACCTTACCATTAGGTGCTTGAAATGTATTATATCCCTCACTGCTGAACACTTCCATTAAGAGGATACGAATCCCGTTTTGGTCATCAACAATCAACAATTTTTTATTTTCCACTGTGTAACCTCCTGGATTTAGGAAAGCATAAACGTCCGAATCTGGATAACTATCCCATAGTCGTCATGATAAGTATTCTACCTCTTCCAGTAAAATCCTTCTCCAGGTTCAAATTGTCGAAAACATTTTATGCCATTCGTGACTTCTCAGAGCATAACGAAAGGGGATGTCCCATCCTCCCGTAAATTACGAGCGGATGGAGACATCCCTTATCATAAACAACTTACTTCTCAGCGTTCTCCAACGAAGCTTTCACAAACTCACGGAACAACGGTTGTGGACGATTCGGACGGGAAGTGAATTCCGGATGGAATTGTACTGCCAGGAACCACGGATGTCCCGGAAGTTCAACGATCTCTACCAAACGGCCATCTGGAGATGTACCGGAGATAACCAATCCTGCTTTCTCGATAGCTTCACGGTATTCATTGTTGAACTCATACCGGTGGCGATGTCTCTCATACACGAGCTCGTCATCATAACAAGCCATTGCCAAAGATCCTTCTTGAAGCTTACAAGGGTACAGACCAAGACGCATCGTACCACCCAGATTTTCAATATCTTTTTGCTCTGGCAACAGATCGATTACTGGGAATTCAGTAGCTGGATTGATCTCCGAGCTGTTAGCACCGTTCAAACCAACGATGGAACGTGCATATTCAATAACGGAAACCTGCATACCGAGGCAAATACCGAAGAACGGAATATTTTTCTCACGGGCATAACGGATTGCCGATACTTTACCTTCGATTCCACGATCTCCGAATCCACCAGGAACAAGAATACCACCCACGCCATGCAACAGGTCGCCTACGTTCTCATCTGTAATATCTTCGGAATGAACCCAGCGAATCTTCACCTCTGCGTTGGATGCAAATCCAGCATGAGACAATGATTCAACAACGCTCAGATATGCATCGTGAAGCGCTACATATTTACCAACAATTGCAATCTCAACCGTGCGTTGCAATTTGCTGATCCGGTCAACCAACCCTTCCCACTCGCTCATATCCGGTGCAGGAGTAGTCAGCTTCAGGTGGTTTACCACGATCTCATCCAAGCCTTCTTCGCGCAGGTTAAGTGGCACTTCATACAATGTGCTCGCATCGCGGCATTCTACCACGGCGTTCTCATCAATGTCACAGAAGAGCGCGATTTTGGCTTTCATGTCTTTGGACAGCTCGTACTCAGTACGGCAAACGATAACGTTTGGCTGAATACCGATGCTGCGCAATTCCTTCACACTGTGCTGTGTAGGTTTTGTTTTCACTTCACCCGCAGCCTTGATGTATGGGATCAACGTTACATGGATGTACATTACATTGTCACGACCTACATCGCTCTTGATCTGACGAATAGCTTCCAGGAAAGGCAAGCTCTCGATGTCGCCCACTGTTCCGCCGATTTCCGTAATTACAACATCCGAACCAGCTTCACGACCAGCGCGGAATACACGCTCTTTGATCTCGTTCGTAATGTGTGGGATAACTTGTACTGTACCGCCCAGATATTCACCGCGACGCTCTTTGCTGATTACAGAAGAGTACACTTTACCCGTTGTAACGTTGCTGTTTTTGGAAAGATTGATATCAATAAACCGTTCATAGTGACCCAGATCCAAATCCGTTTCCGCGCCATCGTCTGTTACGAATACTTCACCGTGCTGATACGGGCTCATTGTTCCCGGGTCAATGTTGATATATGGGTCAAATTTCTGGATTGTTACCTTGAGTCCTCTGTTTTTCAGCAATCTGCCTAGCGAGGCAGCCGTGATTCCTTTGCCCAGGGAGGACACAACTCCGCCCGTCACGAAAATATACTTTGTCACTGTTATTACCCTCCTAATATAAGTACAGAAATTCAGGCGATATATGGTGTTATCGTAACCCGTTTCCCAGGTAATCATCGTTAAAAAGAGCAATGGTAGAAATTCCCTGCCTCTACGAACTGCTCTTTCTCACGAAGACCGTTTGAACAACGCTGCTTTACAACAAAATGGTGCAAATTTTCCGAGAGCCTTCATCTGGGTTCGCCCCCTACAGGACATCAATCAGAAAAAATCGATTGGCGTTTTTTTATATACAAAAACGAACCCCGGACGTTAACCGGGAGCATGCGGAAATCAATTCTTTTTGCAAAATTCTGCCTCTAAAAATACAAAAAAAAGTACTCCCGCAGGACGGGGCACTTTTATAAAAAACATAAATATATTGTCGCTCATTCATAAGCCCATGCAATAGTTTACCCGCTACCCCATCTGCTTGTCAAGGATGTCTGTCGGGGTAAAACGGGTAAATTATTGACATTAAAAATGACGTTTACTTATTGGAATCGTCGTCAAAATCATCCTCGTTTTCGGACTCTTCTTCATCGTCTTCGTCGAGGTCTTCATCTTCCAAATCATCATCTTCAACTAGAACTTCTTCATCGCTATCATCTTCATCGAAGATGTCATCTTCGTCATCATCATCGTCGTCATCTTCGTCCTGATCATCATCAGTATTGTCGAAGTCTTCGTCGCTGTTGTAGCTATCTTCCTCTTCACCGAAGTCTTCATCTTCCAGATCATCATCTTCATCGTTGATGATACGTGGACGTTTCGCACCCGTCATGGAATCTTCCGTTCCAGCAACCGGATACCAGCGCTTCAATCCCCACAGACTCGTACCGACACAAGCAAAGCGTCCATCGATATTAATCTCGGTATATAGCTGGGCGATAAACTCGTTGATTTCTTCGTCAGTCATTCCGCGCTGCTTCGCTACCTCATTCATCAAATCTCGGTAGTAATACGGCGTATTTGCCGCTTTCAGCACCATAAAGGCGAGGTCAACCAAAGGAATCTCTCTTACCTTTTCTTTATCAATTTTTAAGTTGAGTGAGGTACTCACTGACAGACACTTCCTCTCACACATTAATTCACTTTATATCCCTACGAACTGGATCGTTACGTATAACATATCCATTAACAAAACTAAGTAAAACCTATTTAGCGTTAAAAAGCAAGTTTTTATGTACGTAGATTAGATAAATAATATGGAAAACAACTTCAACGACGCCATTCTACAGAAGGTGAGCAAAAATGGAAAAAGACGGAGTCCCCTCCGTCTTCTGACTGTATACCCTCGTAGGATCGCTCCTTACCAAGGTTCCCCGCAAGAGCCCTCTAGCCCTCCATCCATCATATGTCCCTGCGCCCTTTTTGACACGAAGTGAGGGACTTTTTATAAAAAAGGGCAAGTTCCCCATGCGGCAGGCTGAGCGCATTCATAGAATACCTCAGCATGTTCATCCCGAAGGGGGCTGCCCATAATGGACTATACCGGCTTATTGCATCATTTAGTTGAAGGAATGAAAAGCCCTGAACCGGAACAGGCGGGGCGGTACCTTATCCGGTTCAATCAACCAAGACACTATGAAGCCTGTCTCATGGAACTTTCGAGAATGCGGAGCGAGTTCTCCGATCTCAAGGCAGTGCGTTCATCCCGTCTTGCACGCTCCATTATCGCGAATGTAGGCTGCCCAGAGGAATTGAGTCGTTATGGCGCTGACATCACATTGGAAGAGGATCATTCCATCTCGCTTCATGCCACTGCGCTCCATAATAAACCAACCAGCGTTCAAGGCGTGCCCTGGGGAGTGAAGCAGATTCGTGCACCTAAAGTATGGTCTGTCTCCACAGGACATCGCATCAAAATCGGCGTAATTGATACTGGTGCTGATTATCAGCACCCCGATCTGCGTTATTCACTGGCACGTGGGATTAATCTGTTGAATCGCAGTTTACTGCCACATGATGATAACGGTCACGGAACTCATATTGCAGGAACGATTGCAGCAGCCAACAGCACGGCTGGCATGATCGGAGTTGCCCCTCGGTCTTTGATATATCCAGTAAAGGCCTTTGATCATAACGGATCAGCTTATGTATCCGATATCGTACTTGGCATTGACTGGTGTGTGCGTAACCGGGTAAACATCATCAATATGAGCTTTGGCATGAAGACTCGCAGCAAGGCTCTCCTTGATGTGGTTAATCGGGCATACCATGCCGGCATTGTTATCGTGGCCTCGTCAGGGAACGACGGCAAACGCCGTAGCATTGATTATCCAGCAAGGTATCCGCAGACGATATCTGTGGGTGCAACGGACAAAAACCGGCGTATTGCGTCCTTCAGCAACCGTGGTGCATATGTAGATGTCTACGCACCTGGCGACAAGATTGTATCTTCATGGGTGCAAGGCAAGCATCACGAGATGAGCGGCACCTCCATGGCTACTTCTCACGTAAGTGGCGCGATCGCGCTATTACTTGCCAAGCATCCGGGTCTTTCGCCCAGCGAAATTAAAACGCTGGTCAAGCGCGCCACCGTGCCACTGCGCGCGCGCAAAACAAGCGCCGCGAAGACGAAGGTACGCGGCGGCGAGATCGACGCCCTCCGGCTTATGCAGGAGGGCGAGGCATAATGCACCGACCGCCATCGGCTGATCAAGCCTTGAAAGGCAACGTATACAGCGGCATGCGGTATACGTTGCCTTCAAGGCTTGTACACGCGGCGGTGGCGGTCGGTGCAGCCCCGGGGTGCAAGCACGGCACGCTTATGCGTCTGTCTGCTTGCACTGCAAAAAGTCCCCATGCTCACGCTACATTGCAAGCGTGGTGCATGGGGACTTTTTGCCAAGCCTAGGCGGCAATGCGCCGCCGCGGCATGGGTTACATTTTGTCTGGTGCGGATACGCCAACCAGACGAAGCGCTGTTGCGATAACGGTGCGCACAGCACCGATCAACGCCAGACGCGCTTGCGTTTGCTCCGCGTCTTCCGTAATGACGCGCTCTGCACGGTAGTAACTGTGGAACAGGGATGCCAGCTCATATACGTAACGGATCAAGCGATGTGGCGCATATCCCGTAGCTGCAGTGGCAATCTCTTCTGGCAGCTCTCCCATTTTGCGGAGAAGATCAAATTCGTGTTCTGTTGTCAGCTTAGATAGATTAATCTGAGAAATTGGCAACAGCTCAATACCTTGCTCTTCTGCTTGACGGTATACACTGCATACCCGAGCATGTGCGTATTGCACATAGAATACCGGGTTTTCATTAGACGTCGAAATAGCAAGATCCATGTCAAAGTCCAGATGGGAATCCATGCTGCGCATTGTGAAGAAGTATCGAATGGCGTCAATGCCTACTTCATCCATCAGATCTTCCATCGTTACGGCTTTACCCGTACGCTTGGACATTTTCACTTTCTCACCGTTCTGGAACAAGCTAACCATCTGTGCAATCAGCACGACCAGTTTATCCGGATCGTTACCCAGTGCTTGCATAGCAGCTTTCATCCGTGGAATATATCCGTGGTGATCGGCTCCCCAGATGTTAATCATTGTGTCGTAGCCACGAGCATATTTGTCACGGTGGTAAGCGATGTCTGGTGTCAGGTAAGTGTACGTACCATCATTCTTGATCAATACACGTTCCTTGTCGTCACCATATTGCATCGTTTTCAGCCAAGTTGCGCCATCCTTCTCATAGATCTCGTCACGGTCACGCAATTCATCCAGAACCCGAAGCACTTCACCATTATCGTACAGGGAAGTCTCGCTGAACCAGATATCAAAGTTAACGCGGAAGCGATTCAAGTCGCGTTTGATCTTATCCAGTTCCTTCTCCAAACCATAGTCACGGAAGTAAGCGGCACGATCTCCTGGATGCATGGACAGCAAGCTGTCTCCCTTCTCGGCAACCAATTCCTTCGCAAACCCTTTAATATCTTCACCATGGTAGCCGTCTTCTGGCATCTCAGCATCTTGGCCTAGCTCTTGCAAATAACGTGCTTCAATGGAGCGAGCCAAATTAAACACCTGGTTACCCGCATCATTAATGTAATATTCACGCGTTACATTGTAACCCGCATAATCAAGAATATTGCACAGCGCATCACCTACAGCTGCTCCACGGGCATGTCCCAGATGCAGGCTGCCTGTTGGGTTGGCACTGACAAACTCCATTTCGACTTTGCGTCCTTCACCAACATTAATTCTTCCGTAATTCTCACCCTGCTCTTGTACAAGCTCCAGCACAGGATAGAGGTAGCTCTTGTCCAACTTGAAGTTGATGAAGCCTGGCCCAGCAATCTCAGCCGTCTCAATGCCAGCATCCGCCAGATCCAGGTTGGCGATAATCTCTTCCGCAATCTGACGAGGATTGCGCTTAGCAATCTTGGTGAGCTGCATCGCAGCATTGGTTGCTAGATCACCGTGGGATTTGTCCCGAGGTACTTCAAGCGTGATGGCAGGTAACTCATCCTGCGTAACGATTCCAGCAGTAACGATGGCATTGCCGATCGCCGTGCTTACCCGTTCATTAATTGTATCTAGTGGATTACGTGTCATGAAATTGGTTCCTCCTGTATATGCAAACTAATCGCGAAATGTCCGGATTCTTCGTCAAAGCGGTAAAAGTCGTAGCTCCACGCTGCGCGTGCGTTCAATCCCTGAATGGAAAGTTCCAGCTCCTGTGTATGCGTGGACAAGGCAAACGCCATGTAAGGGGAACGATAAAAACCCGGAAGCTTCCGGTTTAATTCAAACGTCTGCTCCGATTCCACCTCGCCGTGACGTATAATCTTGATGGATTGTCCGCCCATTTTCAATGTTGTTCGGGTAATACCACCTTCTGGGCCAGTCTGTGGTTCCTGGTAACGAACATAGAGAACAGACCCTTTCAGCACAGCTTCACCCTGCATTTCCTGCAGCACATCTTCACCTTCATAGCGGCTGTGCAGCCGGATCTGAACCGGTCGCATGTTCGACATGAATGTTAACCTCCATTATATTCGAGGCGGCGCCAAAAACGAGAGGCTGATCTAACCAAGCCCTTCCCGTATCGTTGTACCGCTATACGCACTTATATTACCGGATAGCCTTCTATCCTACACTCTACTGTATAACTATATCCAGTTCACCCGCTCAATTCAAATCCAAATTCAGAGTTTTTGTTCTCAAGCAGCAAAAAAGAAGAGCAGCACCCTATGATATGCCCCCTTACAGTATCAGGTTTTATTTTTCACCTGCCTGCTTAGCGAGGACAATTCATTCAGCGCAGCTCTCTTTTGTTTCATTAATATAGTAATTAAGATTAGGACTTCAATCAGATCCATCGTGAATTATACGGGAATGGACAGGTCGAATCTAGCAATTTGGCACGTACCTGTACCAAACAACCACAATACCGACAAGTGCTACCGTACTGTAATGCCGGACAGCTGTAACAGGAGGATAATCTCCGCTCATATTCGGCATCTGCAACAACAGGACGTGAACGTGAGGCCAGCTCCACAAGACGCGCTAGCTTGGCTTCACTAATCTGTACATCATATTGATCATCGCAACCTTTGCAAAGCGAACGTTCAGATTTCTGACCTGTTTCCATAGATAAACGGCTATTCATAGCACTATGCCTTTATTGCAATGACTCCAACAGATGCAGGTGGCAATACGAATCGCAATTGACCATTTTCCAGCGTAACACCCTTCCATTCTGATGGAGTAACGTTCTCTGGCTGCTCAAACGTATTAAATGCACCGATCTCCCCGTGATGCAGAATGCGTCCTGAGGCAACGGAAGAATCGGTAGCTTGCAATTGACACACCACTTCCAGCTCATCCGTATGACTGAGATTACATGCGGTCACATGAATTACACCTTCCTGATCACGTGATGCAGACAAGCTAAGCTGTGGGATTGTATCTTCACCAAAAGTATATCCAGGACTCTCATAATCCAGTTCCAGTCGCTCTGCATCCATATGAACCTGATACATATCAAAGACGTGATATGTTGGCGTAAGGATCATCTTCTCGCCTTCAGTCAGCACAAGTGCTTGCAGCACATTCACGATCTGTGCAAGGTTCGCCATTTGCACCCGCTTGTTATACTTATTGAATAAATTCAGATTGATACCTGCTACCAGGGCATCTCTCATTGTATTTTGCTGATAGAGGAATCCTGGGTTAGTTCCTGGCTCCACGTTGTACCATGTGCCCCACTCGTCTATAATCAGACCGACTTTACATTCAGGGTCGTACTTATCCATAATCTCAGAATGTTTCACAATTAATTCTTCCATATGAAGTGTGCGCTTCAACGTCTGGAACCAATCACTTTCATTAAAACCAGTCGCTTCACCTTTATCCTGCCATACGCCCGTTGGGAGAGTGTAGTAGTGTAAGCTGAGTCCACTCATATGCTGATGAGCTTCACGCATTAATACTTCTGTCCAATGATAGTTATCCTCGTTTGGCCCACATGCAATTTTGTAAATCTGATTATCGGAATAATTGCGCACATATGTGGCATATCGGCGGTATTCGTCAGCGTAATATTCTGCTCGCATATTGCCGCCGCATCCCCAGTTCTCATTACCTACGCCAAAGTACGTCAATTTCCATGGCTTTTCTCGACCATTGCTCTTCCTCCAATTGGCCATTGGTGATTCGCCGTCAAACGTCATGTATTCCACCCATTGTTGCATCTCTTGAACTGTACCGCTTCCGACATTACCGCTAATATAAGGCTCCGTTCCAAGCAGTTCACATAGTCTCAGAAATTCATGGGTTCCAAAATGATTGTTCTCCTCAACGCCGCCCCAGTTCGTATTGATCATTCGTGCACGTTCACTCAGCGGCCCAACGCCATCCTTCCAGTGGTACTCATCGGCAAAACAGCCACCAGGCCAACGGAGCACCGGAATATTTAGCTTTTGCAGTGCTGTTAATACATCATTTCGAATGCCTTCTGTATTCGGAATAGGTGAGTCTTCTCCGACCCATATTCCCTCATAAATGCAACGACCCAGATGTTCAGAAAAGTGCCCATAGATATTGCGATTTATTAATCCTTGATTGGAATCTGCCTTTAAAGTAACGTTAACCATTAATTCAACCTCCTAGAAAGTATATTGTTATCGCTTACAATATATCTTTTTTGAACAGGTTTCAACCATTAATGTGACACTGCAAATAGACCCTTCCGTGCTTCTAGTGACTGGAGAGAGTCTACTTATCCTTCTATTCAATTCGAGAGCAACGTTAGAGTGTGTTTACCCTACTCATTTTTGAAATAACATCCTTATAATTCCAATATAATTCTTCGTTTAATGCAATATACGCGGCAAAATATTTTGGCACATAGACAAACTGAAGCGTTTCAATCTATCTCTCGTCTCATTGAAGCTACTAGTTGAGATTCAATCAACATTGTTCCATGTGGAACTTTCTCTATACAAATACCCTATTCAGAGACTTATCTCCAGTCAGACCAATCATATATTGAAGTGCTGGTTTACGATGTATGATCAGTCCAGTTCATGGTAGAGGGATGGGAACAGACGTGCTATAATATTTCTTATGGACTTTGAATAACGGTGGATGTTTTCATGACCATGGCGCAGCTTCCCGAGAGGGGGTGACGTCGATGGTCAAACTTGTGGCGTTGCTTGATGTGATCCGATGGATTGCTGCGATCCTCAGTATTGTGCTGAGTGGGCGAAAGCTGTACCGTTGGTTACGTAAAAAGTTTCGTAGCAAGCGAAAACCCACCTCATAGGTTAGGAGCCTGACGGTGGGTTTCGCTTGAATAACTGTATTTAATTCATGCGCGCCGTGGCAATCCACAGCCTTTCGGGTCCTAAGAGTCTTTACCGTTGGCGCGGTAAGGACTCTTTTTTAGTATATGGTCGAACCCGATCACCATATACTCCGTGATTGTAATATATCAATTAATATATTACTGAATGCTGATGTATCCAGTATAGCATAGCTCAGGGCAGAAAGTTAAATTAAGTTAACTTGTTACTCCCCTCGGTATAATGATGGTTCTGCACTATTATACGTGTAGATTGATTCTCTTATATTTTAAAAAAACGCCCCCTCTACGCAGGTTACAATCAGGCGTAGATAGAGAGGCGCTAATTTTAACTATTACTTCACGAATCCAAGCAGCATTTCACGAATCATTTTCGCAGCCACAATCTGAGTCTGTTGTGTCGAATCATAGATCGGCGCAACTTCAACCAAATCACATCCCACTACGTTCACATCAGAGCCTGCGATCATGTGGATCGCTTCCAGCAGTTCTTTAGATGTAATGCCACCTGCTTCTGCCGTTCCTGTTCCTGGTGCTGCAGATGGATCAAGCACATCGATATCAATGGTCACATACACTGGACGGTTGCCCATTTTCGGAAGAGCTTCCTTCATTGGAGCTGCAACTTCAAACGGATAGAAGTTAATGTTCTCGCGTCCATACTGGAATTCCTCGCGGGAACCGGAACGAATGCCGAATTGATAAATATTTTTGCCGCCCATCAACTCAGCCGCTTTACGTACTGGTGTAGAGTGGGACAGTGGCTCTCCTTCATAGTTCTCACGAAGGTCTGCGTGTGCATCAATATGAATCAAGATCAGATCCGGGTATTTCTTATACATTTGTTGAATGACCGGCCAAGTAACCAGATGCTCTCCGCCGAGACCAATCGGGAACTTGTCGTCAGCCAGCAGGCTACCGATGTATTCATGAATTACTTCAAGACTGCGTCCAGCGTTACCGAAAGGCAAGAGCAGATCTCCAGCATCAAAGTACGTCATGTCTACGATACTTTTGTCGAGGTATGGGCTGTACTCTTCGAGTCCAACCGATGCCTGGCGGATATGAGATGGGCCAAAACGGGAGCCCGGACGGAAGCTGACGGTGTAATCCATCGGCATACCGTAGATAACCGCTTTGGAATTTTCATAATCCTCAGAGCTGCAAATAAATACATTTCCTGAATAAGCTTGATCCAGTTTCATTAATTGATTTCCCCTTTATTTCGTTAAATCTTCCACGAATTTAGGAAGTACAAATGCCGCTTTGTGCAGACGCGGAGAGTAATACTTCGTATCCATCTCCGGAATTTGAGTCTCATCCACCGCAAGCGGGTCATGTTTTTTGCTACCCATGGTGAATGTCCACAGACCGCTTGGGTATGTTGGAATATTACAGCCGTACACATGTACGATCGGGAAGATTTCTTTGACGTCTTTGTTCACCTTCTGGATTAAGTCTGCCTTGAACCAAGGGTTGTCCGTTTGGGCAACGAAGATTCCGTCTTCTTTGAGTGATTCATAAATGCCCTGGTAGAAACCGCGCTCAAACAATGGAGCAGCTGGCCCTACTGGCTCGGTGGAGTCTACGATAATCACATCGTATTCATTTTTATGTTCAATAATATGCATGTAGCCGTCGTTCACAAGAACTTCCACATTAGGCTCGTCCAGCTTACCGGCGATTTCAGGCAAATATTTTTTGGAATATTCAATCACTTTACCGTCAATTTCAACGAGAACTGCTTTTTCCACTGTACTGTGCTTAATGACTTCGCGGATTACGCCACCGTCACCACCACCAACAACCAATACCTTTTTCGGATTCGGGTGGGTATGGAGTGCAGGGTGAGCAGCCATTTCATGATACACGAACTCGTCTTTTACTGTCGTCATGACCATACCGTCAAGGATCAGCATATTACCGAATTCCTCAGTCTCTATCATAGCCAAATCTTGAAAGTCTGTTTGCTCTGTTACATAAGTCTGCTTAATCTTCGCGGTGATCCCGAATACAGGGGTCTGTTTCTCCGTAAACCATAGTTCCATAATCTCTACCTTCTTTCCGTAAAGTATTGATCAGCCATACCCGATTAAGCGTTACACGCTTAATCGTTCGCCAAGCACGTTCAGCATTCGGCGCCACACAGCATGATGGTTGCTGGTTGCGGGAGAGATCCGCGTTTTACTTCATATATAGATTAAAATGGATCAGAACGCGCAAAGCGACTGACAGATCAACGAATCAGTGACATTTAGTGTGGTTCGTCCTACCGTTGTCTTCTGTATATTGTGCCGAACTCGTTCTTTTCATTACCCTTTTGCATTATACGCGATAGACGTTTATACTGCAAAACGGTTTTCCCACAATATGATACTTAATAACCGTTATGTAGCACAGTGAATATCCCTGCCACTCTAATCCCATACTGGAAAGAAAAGAAAGGAGCCCGTTCCATGAATCAGACACGCCAAAAGACCCGCAAACGCGGGTTCCGTATATGGAAATTTGTCAAAAGGATCTCTTTGCTGGTTGTACTTGGTCTGATTGCCACAGCAGCCGGACTCGTCTATCTATATGCCACTAGCTTGCCCCTAGCTGACTCTGATCGCAATTCCAGATTATTGGACAGCCAGGGCGACATCATCGCAACCTTCTCTGCTGGCGGCAAAGACTCGGTACCTGTTCAACTGCAAGATATCTCGCCAGATCTCGTTCATGCCACACTTGCTGTAGAGGATCGCAAGTTCTATGAGCATTACGGCTTCGATGTTCGAGGAATGGGACGAGCTGTACTCGTTAACCTGGAGCACATGCAGATGTCCCAAGGAGCGAGTACGCTAACACAACAACTTGCACGTAATCTGTACCTGTCTCACGAGAAAACATGGACCCGTAAAGCCAAAGAAGCCATGTACACCGCTCAGCTCGAAATGAAATATAGCAAGGACGAGATTCTACAGATGTACCTGAATGAGATCTATTATGGTCATGGAGCCTACGGTATCGAGGCTGCTTCACGCATGTATTTTGGCAAAAGCGCTAAACAACTGGATCTCGCTGAGAGCGCTATGCTTGCAGGTATTCCGAAAGGCCCAACCTATTATTCTCCATATAATCACATGAAGAATGCCAAGGATCGACAGAAGATTGTATTAAATGCCATGGCGGATATCGGCGAGATTACACAGAAACAAGCGGATAAGGCTTACGAGGAAATGCTCCAATTCAGACCGGAAAGTGAACGGAAAACGGTGGAAAAAGCTCCTTATTTCCGAGACTATATCCGGAATCTAGCCATCAAGGAACTAGGCATCAGTGAAGCGATGCTCGATCATGGGGGATTAAATATCTACACCACTCTTGATCTGCGTGTGCAAAAGGCTGCAGAAGATGCCGTATCCAAGGGTATGGACGCTGCAAGTGAGCTTGAAACTGCGCTGGTCTCCATTGACCCTCGCACAGGCTATATCAAAGCAATGGTCGGTGGCAAAAATTATCGTACCAATCAGATTAACCACGTGCTGGCAACGACGCGCCAGCCAGGCTCAGCATTCAAACCCATTATGTACTTGGCTGCACTGGAGTCTAAGCAGCTCACGAGTGCATCCATGTTCAACAGCGAGCCGACCTTGTTTCACTACGACGAAGATCGTAAGACGTACAAACCCGGAAACTTTGGTGACAAGTACCTTGGTGAAATCGATCTGAGAAAGGCGATCGCAGCATCCGACAACATCTATGCAGTTAATACGATCATGCAGATTGGGCCAGAGCAAGTTGTAAGTATGGCCAAAAATTTGGGGATCACAAGCAATATGAGTGCTGTCCCTTCCCTTGCACTCGGCACCTCACCTGTTAGCCCATTGGAGATGGCATCTGCCTTTTCAGTCATTGCTGCAGGTGGTCAGCGCACACCGCCTGTTGCTATTTTACAAGTGACTGACGCCGCAGGTCGTGTTCTATATGAAGCACCTCAGACCAAAGCAGAAACGGTCGTTGAGCCCGCGGCTGCTTACGTGTTGACTCGGTTAATGGAGAGTGTGTTTGAAAATGGTGGAACAGGGAATCGTGTCTCAGCAACCATCAAGCGACCTGTTGCAGGTAAAACAGGAACAACCAATACAGACGCCTGGCTGGTCGGATTCACCCCTGAACTCTCGACCGCTGTCTGGGTCGGGTATGATCAAGGCAAAGCGATCTCCACCGCAGATGGTCGCCGCGCGGCACCTATGTTCGCCCAGTTTACGGAACAAGCACTTGCAAGTGTTCCACCCAAAATATTTTCGGTGCCTGACAACGTTGTCAGTGTCTACATTGATCCTGAATCCGGTAAACTGGCTGGGAATGGTTGCCCAGAGAAACGACTTGAAGTATTTATTGATGGAACGGAGCCAACGGAAGTATGTCGCAGCGCTTCAGACGACTCGGACTCCACAAGTGATGATATGACTCGTGAGGTGCAGCAGCAACAGGGTCTTCAGGAAGAAAAACATTCATGGTGGAGAGATTTCAAACGTTGGTGGGTGGAATGACGCAAACACGTAATGACGTAGTTGCGTCATCATCACTTTTCAGCAGAAGGGCTCCCTATCTTTGCAATCAATAGCCCCGCTGAGTGAGTATCTGTCCGGCTCGTTCTCACGGTGAATGTGGTATAAGTGCGTGTTCAAAAAGGTCGGTTTTCAGTACCGAGAAGATGGGATGAAGATAGAAATGGAGTAGCGGAGCGTAGGCAAAACTACGTGAGCAACTACATTGTTTCTGAAGGAAACAACCTTCGTAAGCATCTACTTATTTCGGCTGAATTCCATATCCGACGTTGATGATGCCTTTAGGCATCCTGCGTAATCAAAAGCGGACTTTTTGAACATCCTCTATAAGACACTTCAAAAGGAAAGCCGCTCTTGAACAACATTCAAAAAGCCCCGTACCTGATGTTAGGACTGACTCCTGTAATAAACAGGTGACATTTCCTTCTATAAAGGTAACGGGGCTTTTTTAATCTAATGATTTAGTTTAATCAAACGTACTGAAACAAATTAGGCTGCCTAGGACAAAGCATCCTTCAATACATCCGGTGAAGCATTCCACCATTCTTCATTATGTGAGATCAGAAGTGTCTTCAGTGCTGCACGTTCTTCTGGACCCAGATCATCCAACATAAAGCGGCGTTTCAATGCATAATCCATCCGATTCACATGATCGGCAAGCAATTTCCATCCACGCTTAGCCTCCGTATCAATCCACATCTCACAAGCCGTTGCACCACCATATAGCTGTCCCTGCTCTGTACGATCTACAGCTACCCAAACAAGCCATACTTGGCGTCCATTAGGTACATCCTCACGATTGGTCGAAAATTTGATGCCACGCTCCACTTTACTCTTCGCGTGCATCGCACCAATATCAATCTTGGCTTCGCCTTGATCAATAATGACCGGGGATAAGTTATTCAGATCAATAGAACCCGCACCGAAACCTTTGTGTTTGCTCTTTGCACTAACGATATTCAAGGCAATTTGTTTTTTGCCGTTTTGCTCGTTTTGTTCCATGTTTATAGCCTCCAAGGGTTGATACAAATATTTTAACTAATATTCGTCCCATTGCAAACATATACATGCTGTAGATGCTTGTCAACGGGAGGTATTTAACGATGATTCCACGACGCGCCAAGAGTTGGCTCACCGCATTCCTCGCCCTGTGTGTGCTTATTGCAGGAGCGTGGATTACGCTGGTTAACAATCGCTCCATAACATCCGAATTGCCTGTGCTCGCCCCAGAAGTGGGCAAGCCTCCAGCAAAAACTCAAACCTCCGCACCTCCAGAAAGCGTGCAGACCCCGACGGCTGAAGTGTTCAGCGACCGTGTGGTGGAATATCACATCGATGTGAAGTTGGTGGACGGAAATGTGTTACAGGGAACACAGACACTAACCTGGACTCATCCAGGTAAAAAAACGGTTAACGAGCTTTATTTCCACTTGTATCCCAATGCTTTCTCCTCTTCAGACACTAGCTTTATGAAGGAGTCTGGTGGGAAGCTTCGCGGGGATGTTATGCCCTCAGACGGTTATGGCTCCATGAAGATCACGGAGATGAAAACAGAAGACGGTCTGTCGCTGTTACATCGCATGCAATACGTACAGCCGGATGACGGCAATATAAAAGATAAAACTCTGATCAAAATCCGATTGCCCAAACCGGTGAAGGGCGGGGAGAGCATAACGCTGCACACTCGATTTGAAGTACAGCTACCCAAAATTTTTGCACGCATGGGAACCGCAGACGATTTTGTAATGGCAGGGCAATGGTTTCCCAAAATTAGCGTTTATGAGCCTACAGGTAGACGAGGCCGGACAACCGAGGGGTGGAATCTGCACCAATATCACGGAAATTCCGAATTTTATGCCGACTTCGGTATCTATAGCGTGCGCATTCGAGTACCGGAATCATACAAGGTAGCCGCAACAGGATTTCCAACACAGCAAGCGGTTGTGAAGAATAAAGAAAAAATCTATCAATTCTATGCCGACGATGTCCATGATTTTGCATGGGCGGCCTCACCTCATTTTGTTTATGCCGAGGAGCCTTTCTCTGCACCCAATGTTCCTGGAGTAAGGATCAAACTGTATCTTGACCCAGCACACCAGGATCTAAAAGAACGTTACTTCTATGCTGCCAAGGCAGCTTTGGCGAATTACAGCAAATGGTTTGGCACTTATCCATACTCCACACTCTCAATCGTCGTTCCTCCGAAAACCGGAAATGGTGCAGGCGGCATGGAATACCCAACGTTGGTGACTGCCTTCGGGGCGGATGATACGACACCCGGTTATGATCTGGAACGAACCGTCGTGCATGAGATTGGTCATCAGTATTTCTATGGTATGCTCGCCAGCAATGAATTCGAGGAGGCTTGGCTCGACGAGGGATTCACCTCTTATGCAGAGGATAAATTAATGGAGCAAGAATATGGCCTAATCCCTAACTTACCTGTTCAAGCAGGCTTGATCACGTCTCCCGCCCCACTGACACAGGAAGCATGGAAATTTGATTCACAGAACCATTATGCAGCAAATGTCTATACACGAGGTAAGCTTGTCTTGCTCGGTATCGAACAACAAGTCGGCTCCAAAACAATGGAACGCATTCTCTCTACCTATGTGAAGAAGTACCGTTTCAAACATCCCACTTCAGCAGATTTCCAAAAGGTCGTGGAACAAGTTACTCGCACTTCATGGTCTACGTACTTTGATCAATATGTATATGGCGATGGGATGGCAAACTTCGCTGTAGAGAAAATCAGCGTAACTCCGATTCAGAAGGGTGATCAAGAGGTGTATGAATCCTCTGTGACCATTCAGAAAAAGGGAAGCAATTATATGAAGGTTCCTGTACGAATTGTGTTCGAGGATGGGCATATCGTGAACAAGGAGTGGAACGGAAACGAGGATCGAGTCACCTATAAGCTTACCTATACTTCTCCGGTTTCTTGGGCCATGACCGACCCTCTATACACCGTGGTACTAGAGAACCGTCATATGGACAATTTCCTAAAAGCCAAATTGGACGAACCAACTAAATTCCGCTGGAGTTTGAGCACGACCAAGCTTATAGAAGCTATTTTCGGAAGTCTGTCATGGTGAGGTGGAGACAGTGAAAGCAAAAATACGTGAAGGCTGGTTTCTCGTCCGTCAGCACATGTTCATAGCCGCACTACTATTTATCTATCAATTAGTATGGGGATACTTTATCTATCGGTTAGTGCAGTCCGCAGTAGTCCCGCTGCTGCTTCGGTATCCTGTCACGGATGCTGGAGAGCTCAGTACGCTGTTGTTCAAAATGGAGAGCCAACTGAGTCTCTCTACTCATCCTGAGGTTCATCGGTATCTATGGATTCTTGGAGCCATGCTACTGTTACGCATGCTAATCACTCCCCTCATCCAAGCAGGGCTGTTGTATTCATTACAGCATTTTAATCAATCTGAGGAACGAACTCCTTTTGTCCGTGGCATCAAAGTGTTATGGAAACCGATGTTACTGTTGCACTTCATAAGAACGTTGCTGATGCTGTTACCCGCCTACTGGCTTGTACCAAAACTGTACGCCATTCTAATGGATGGATTCCATTCATTACAACTGTTACTGCCTGGCATTCCATATGTCGCCCTGTGGATCGTGTACGGCTGGATTATTCACCATGTAATGTTATACATGCAGTTCGGTGCATCAGCTCCAGATGGCGAAGACCGGGCACACGGTATATTATACGCTCTATGGATCGCACTTCGTCATATCGTGTCTGTAATTGGCATCGCTGTGCTTCTGGGAGGGCTGCATCTGCTTCTCTTCGGTGCCTTCACTTCAGCATCATGGTTCTTAACAGGCCTCGCTGGCCTTATATTACAGCAAACGTATCCGCTGGCTCGCTGTCTCATGTCTCTATGGAAGATATGTGCCCATTTCCGCTTATGGCAGTCCAAGTCGACTAGAGGTTGATTCAAACAGGTTAAAATTTGTTACCATCTCCATGTCACATAAACGCGATGATAGCGCTTCACAAAAGCAAACCTCAACCTTTCCCCGTCAAAGGTCGAGGTTTTTTTTGCTAATTTTACTGCTAAACGTTGCCAAAGCAGTGTTCCTCTGTTACAATAATCGCAGTGAGTTTTTAGTAACAACTTTGTAATCTTTACCTTCATATTTGTAACTACTTAAAATTTAATCGTCATTTCTTGATTTCACAGGTGCACAACTAGCATAGCCAAATTCCTAGCACCTGGGAAGCGGGGGAACCAGTTATGGGTGAATTGATCTTGCTACAGAGGGATCATAGGGGACCTTCAACCGAATCCTTAAGCTAACCTCGCAGGCATTGGAAGGGGTATATCTCTTGTTCAAGAAGAAACTAACCGCAGCTGTACTTAGCCTCACATTTGCATTATCACTTGGAGCTGGCAGCGCATTCGCAGATTCAAAAATGGATGAAGTAATCGACTCAGCAATGGGAACTACATACAAAAGCGGAGGAACAACGCTTAACGGCTTTGACTGCTCTGGATTTACACGGTATGTATTCGACAAGCTTGGCATTGATTTGGCTCGCCAATCAAGCTCCCAATTCGAAATGGGTGACTCTGTGTCCCGTTCAGAAATGAGACCTGGCGATCTGGTATTCTTTAATACTTCTGGCAGTGGAATTTCACACGTAGGTATTTTCGTTGGAGAAGGTAAGTTCGCACACTCTTCTTCTTCCAAAGGCGTTACGATCAGCGCATTGAGCGAAAACTACTGGGCTAACCGTTATGTTGGCGCTAAACGTATTATGAGCACGGAAGCATATGAAACACTCGCACGTGACTAAGGACAAGCTGAGCAACATCATACTGTAACCAAGCATAACAGAACCGCCCGATCCATTCTCCGCAGGAATGGTTCCGGCGGTTTTTTTGTGCTTTCTCGTCCGTGCCCTTAAGATGTTTTTACCCATCCTATTGTAATATAAACGTAATAAACCAATCTTTTGTTTCAATTTTTTTCTATTTTACGAAGACTTGCCAAAACGACACCACGTTCTGTAGAGTAGCGTTAGGAATATCTATACATTTACACATGATCTGTAGGATCGATCCATCACCTTTCAGGAGCTTGTCCGTTTTGAAGAGGTACCTATCCTACAAATGAGAGGAGCGTGCAGGAAGTATGGACGAAGCTTCTGTGACGTTTCACGTTAAACCTATGGAAGAGGAACACGCACAGCAGATATGCAGTTGGCATTACGACCCGCCTTATAATATTTATAGTTGGCTTCCTTGGGAGCAGATGAAGGCACTTGAAGTCGAATTTGGGGATGTGCAGCTACGGAAAGATCAATATGCTGTCATTTTTGACAAGCATGATGAGATTTGTGGATTCGCACAGTTCTTTCCACTTGTGGGTGTTACCCGAATTGGGCTGGGTATGCATCCCGAACGATGCGGTCATGGACAAGGCGTGGATTTTGTGTCTGCGATTGTACAAGAAGCGATCCGAAGGAATCCTTCAAACGAAATTGATTTAGAAGTTCTCACCTGGAATACCCGAGCCATTCGGGTTTATGAAAAGGTCGGTTTTATCACCCAAGATACATACGAACGCCAAACCCCTACCGGTTTGCAGCCTTTTTATTGTATGGTGTATGCAGGAGCTCGTTAACTTACAGGATCATTAAGAGTTAAGCACATTCATGGTTTCATATGATAAGTTTCAAAAAATTACCACAAAATGCTATGATGTCGTGGATAGTTCCGTTATAATGATATGGACAGTTTCAGTTAGATGATCTTTCATTCTGGAGGGGACATAAGGGATGCACAAATGGATCATGAGCGGGGTATTTTTTGCAGCGTGCGCGTTAGCTATTATTTTAATGTTTACGCTTCCAGGAAAAGAAGAGGTTGCACAAGAAGCTAAACCAACTATGCCGGAAGTCACAATGGATGCCGGACAGGCTGAAGCACTGGTAAAAGCCAATTGTATCTCCTGTCATGGGGATCAGCTTCAAGGGGGCGTAGGCCCGGCTCTTGCGAACATCGGAAGTCAGGATGACGTCGAGAAGATCTACTCCACGATCGTCAAAGGTAAAGGCGGCATGCCTGCGTTCAAGGATCGACTGCAAGATGAAGAAATTGCCAACATTGCGATGTGGCTCGCCGAGAAAAAGTAAATGATGAACGAAGAGGCTATTACCTCCTTACCCGGGGTAACAGCCTCTTCTCTGTATTTGCACACATTGACGATGTACTCAGTTGCTCGTTGCCTGCTGCGCAAGAAATGCTTCTACTT
Source organism: Paenibacillus sp. DCT19 (assembly GCF_003268635.1). Classification (NCBI taxonomy): domain Bacteria; kingdom Bacillati; phylum Bacillota; class Bacilli; order Caryophanales; family Paenibacillaceae; genus Paenibacillus; species Paenibacillus sp. DCT19. Next base: position 112,766 of record NZ_CP029639.1, on the reverse strand, counting down.
CATCTGCAGACGGCATTCCGGACTGGGCACCCAGCTTCGTCACGGATAGCGCAGCCGCGCCCATAGCGAAGCTGACTGCCGCGTCAAGCGTCTCGCCGCGCGCAAGGGCTACCGCCAGCGCGCCGTTGAAGCAGTCGCCAGCGCCGGTCGTATCGACGGCGCTTACGGCGTAGCCGGGCGCACGGCTCGCGCCGGCACGCCCTGCTTGTACGCGGCCATCAGGCGCTGCCGCGTACACAGCCCCCTCGGGGCCGAGCGTCGTAACGACGGCGGCCCCGAGGGATGCGGCGAGCTCTGCGACCGCCGCATCCAGGTCTTCCGGCCGGAGATGATCCCGGCCGGTAAGCACGGCGAGCTCGCTGCGGTTCGGCGTGACGACGTCAACGCACCGCAGGAGCTCCTGGGGCAGACCCGGCACCGCGGGAGCCGGGTTGAGCACCACCAGTGCGCTGCCTTCTGCCGCTATTGTAGCGGCGCGGGTGACCGCTGGCAGCGGGATCTCTAGCTGCAGCAGCACCGCTGCGGCTGTAGTCAGGCTTTTCACCGTATCCGCCTCTTCCAGCATCTCCGGTACTACCTTCCCATTCGCCCCTGGGATAACAATAATGCGGTTATCTCCATTGGAGAGCCAGATCGAGGCCGTACCCGTCGCTGTATCATCCATGACACGAACCTGTGATGCATCTACCCCGCTCTCATGCAAGCTATGAAGCAGGCGTTCACCAAACACATCTGTGCCTACAGCTCCAATCATCGTTGTCTGCCCACCTAGACGAGCGGAGGCCACTGCCTGATTAGCCCCTTTGCCGCCAGCAAGATAGTGCAGCTCTTCCCCACTGACCGTTTCTCCCTCTTCTGGAATCGTATCCGTTTTGACGACAAGATCCATATTAAGGCTACCAACGACAGCGATAAGCGGATGTTTCTGATTGTTGTCTGACATGCCGTTCACCCATTTCTAACAGACGAACCTAACCGAGTTGGTTATTCCGCCCTCATTTTCTCAAATGTCTCGTTAAATTGCTCAGCTTCCTTAATATCTACAGATGTAATGCCACCTTCATCCCATGACGTGAGACGCAGCGTGACTGTCGTATAATCAATTGTAATGAAAGGATGATGATTGAATGCTTCCGAGATCGCAGCGACCTCGTCTACAAATGCAATTCCTTTCATGTAGTTAGAGAATACAAATTTGCGGACAATCCATCGGCCCTCCTCTAGTTCCCAGCCTTCAAGCCTTCCTAGATGAGCTTCGACTTCCTCTTGCGAAAAAACCATACGTTATCTTCCTCCCCATACGATGGAAACATCGCCCTACTTCCGTATCCATCTATGCTACCAACGAAACCTTTGGCACTACCGATTAGCCCCAAACGGTTGGTTCACCGCAGTGCGATTCGCCGTTTCACGACTATCATCTTACCATGGACAAGCCTCAAAATCCAATCTATCAAACGACGGTAGAGCCAATAACCATAAGGATTTCAGGGGTTTATCTCCCATGATATATGGCCCTGAATTAACGTTTCTGTGCAAACTAAATTAGCGGTACAAAGGTGAGTTCTTCTTCTCCAATCAAAATATGAATCCGATGCTGATCCTTATCATGGATGACCACCCCGCTACCAACTGGAATGACCGATTCCTCACCTAGCGCATAGAACAGATCCTCTGCCAGTGCCTCATCGACTTCAAGCTGCTCCGTCTCGCCTAATCTGCCCCATTCTTCCGAATCCATTTCAAAGAAAACATACCGATCCGGTATGCGACTGAGAGCCTGTGTTAAATCTGTCAATATTCCTTCATAATCCCGTCCATGCTTTACGCCCATTGGCTTTTCACTCCTATTCGGCCCCTAAGGAGCTGATTTCATCTTATTATACCTGAAAATAACCCTTAAAAAAAAAGGCCTATTGGTCGATAAATACTATACATGACCGTTTTAAATGTTTTGGCAATCCAAAAGAGTGCCAAGCTTTAAACGAATTGCGGCTCTACGTTCGTCCGGAAGCCCGAATATAGCCGCTTGAAAGGATTCAATTTTATCTCATGGATGAGGTGTATGATGAACATTTCAACAATTATTGGACTTGTTTTGGGACTCGCTTCACTTGTATTCGGTATGATGTTGAAGCATGCTCCCGTAATTAATCTGGTCAACAACCCAGCAGCCTACATGATTATATTTGTTGGTACCGCGGGAAGTATTTTTATGGCCTTCCCTATGTCAGAAATCAAGAGAATTCCGAAGCTCTTCGGAATTTTGTTCAAACAGCAACAATTGGTCGATCGCGTATCCCTAATCGGCACGTTTATGGACTGGGCTTCCACTACCCGTCGTGAAGGTTTGCTTGCACTTGAGTCAAAAGTTGAAGAGATTGACGATCAGTTCCTTCGCAGCGGCATGCGAATGATTATCGACGGGAACGATCAAGACTTCGTCAGTGATGTTCTAATGGAAAATATTCACACGACAGAGGAACGCCACCGCAGTGGTGCACTGATCTTCTCCCAAGCAGGTATGTATGCTCCAACACTTGGCGTTCTCGGAGCCGTAGTTGGTTTGATCGCAGCCCTTGCGGATCTTAGCGATATGGCTAAACTCTCTCAAGCGATTGCAGCAGCATTCATCGCTACCCTCTTGGGTATCTTCACAGGTTATGTACTGTGGCACCCGATGTCTAACAAGCTGAAGCGGATGTCCAAGCAAGAAATGGAGATCAAGCTGATGATGGTTGAAGGATTGTTATCCATACAATCCGGTGTATCCACCATTGCTATCAACCAAAAGTTATCCGTATTCCTGACACCTTCCGAACGTAAACAATTGGAAGAGAAGGAGGGATCATCAGGTGAAAAAGGCTAAAAAGCACGAACCACATGAAGAACATAATGATGAGAGTTGGTTGCTCCCTTATTCCGACTTGATGACCTTGTTGCTCGCTCTGTTTATTGTGTTGTTCGGCATGAGTTCCCTTGATGCGACTAAGTTTGAGCAAATGGCTTCCGCACTAAGCAGCGCATTGAATGGTGGATCAGGTGTCCTTGATTATAGCTCCATGAATCCTGAAACTCCGGGTGCTGATTTGGGTAAGAAGAAAGAACAGCCTGAGGAGATTACGAAAAAAACACCAAATCAGATTACCGATGCTCAGATGGCTCAGAAAGAGCAAGAGGATCTGGAGAAGCTCAAGGAACGTCTGGATCAGTATATTTCAAAAAATGGACTTTCCGATCAGCTTAACACCAAGTTAAATCAGTCGGAACTGAAGATCACAATCAGTGATAACGCTTTGTTCTCCTCTGGACGAGCCGATGTGAAACCAGAATCGCGCTCCTTGGCCAAAGCGATCTCAAGCATGCTTCAGGAGTTCCCGGAATACGAAGTGGTTGTATCGGGCCATACCGATAACATTCCCATTTCGAACAACCAATATAAGGATAACTGGGATTTGAGTGCTGATCGTGCCCTCAACTTCCTCAAAATTCTGTTGCTTAATACAGCGCTCGATCCTTCCAAGTTCACACCTAGCGGATACGGAGAATACCACCCAATTGCTAGTAATGATACGAATGTTGGACGAGCACAGAATCGACGTGTAGAGGTTTCAATTATTCGGAAATACCAAAGCAACAACACGTCTGTAAAAGCCGTTGATTCGGCTAACTAGAAGTCCTGCAACAGCATAAGTTTTCCGAACAAACGATAAGTGCCACTTTCCTTCTATACGAGGGGAGTGGCACTTTTATTTACGCCCTGCTCTGCTGCGGAATCTTTCTAAAACTATTTTTATCGGTATTCATATTGCTGAATTTCGATACAGCTATTATTAGCAGATGAAGAAAGCCAGCGTCCAGTATCCTTTTAGGGACTTCTGAACGCTGGCCATATTGTGCTTTCAATATGATCTCGTATTTATTCTAATGAGTAGTCAAGCAGACTACCGAGTTCTGCCTTCTCTGCCGCAGTTAACTCCCTCCACTTACCCGTACCTTGCTCTCCAAGATGAATGTTCATGATACGAATCCTTTTCAGCTTACGAACCTCATAACCAAATGCACTGCACATCCGGCGAATCTGACGGTTCTTCCCTTCGGTCAGTATAATCCGGAACATTCGATCCGAGATACGAGTTACTTTGCAAGGAAGCGTCATTTCACCAAGAATTTTGACCCCTGTACTCATACCCTGCAGAAAGCTTGCAGTTACTGGTCGATCCACGGTAACGATATATTCCTTCTCATGGCGACCCTCTGCTCTTAAAATCCGATTCACGATATCTCCATCATTGGTCATGAGAATCAGGCCTTCTGAATCTTTATCCAATCGACCGATCGGGAAGATTCGCTCTGTGTGGCCTACAAAATCCACAATGTTTCCCCGGATATGTTGTTCCGTCGTACTGGTGATACCCACCGGCTTGTTCAGCGCGATGTACACATGTTTTCTTTTCTCACGGATCGGCTGTCCATTAATGCGTACATCATCGCCTTCTTCAGCCTGACTGCCTAGCTCTGCCTTGATTCCATTAATTGTTACTTTCCCACTCTCGACCAGCTTGTCCGCTTCACGCCGGGAGCAGTAACCTGTCTCACTAATAAATTTATTAATACGCAAAAGGTCATCTCACCTCATCTAATTCTCTTCGTCTGTAGGGGGCTGCTCCGTGCCGTTATTGTCTTCTGCTTGCTCTGGCAACTTATCCGAAGCTGGAAGATCAATAATAACCGTTGTCCCCTTGTTCATGACGCTTCTAATATCCATCATGCCCTTATGTGATTGAATAATGCGCTGACTTACCATCAGACCAAGACCTGTTCCCGACTCTTTGTTGGTAAAGAACGGCTCGCCCAGCTTCGGCATCATCTCTTCAGGAATACCAATTCCTTCGTCCTTAATCTCAATCCTTACGCGATTCAGCTCTTCCTCATGGTGAAGACGAATTCGAATGCTTCCTCCATTAGGCATCGCCTCCATACCATTTTTGAGCAAGTTAATAAATACCTGCTTCAATTGGTTCTCTTCACAGTGTACCATAGCCGAATCGGATGAGGCACTTAGCACAAATTCTACACCATGCAGATGCGCTTGGCTATCAAGCAGTGAGATCACATCTCCAAGGATAAAACGGATATCCCGATCTTGAAAATGAACCGCCTGTGGCTTCGCCAAGATCAGAAACTCACCAACGATGAGATTGATCCGGTCTAGTTCTGACAGCATTAAGTCCAGATGACGATGATTGAGTTTGTTCGTCTGCTGTTGAAGTTGAAGGAACCCTCGCAACGTGGTTAGTGGGTTCCGAATTTCGTGTGCAACGCCGGCAGCCAATTGCCCTACAGTCGTTAACTTCTCAGAACGTCTGAGCAACTCTTCCATCCGGTTGCGACTTGTGATGTCTCGCGACACACTGATAAGTGCTGTAATTTCGCCCTCTTCGTCTCGAACCGGAGCAGTACTTACACTCACTTCTACACGAGTTCCGTCCTTCTTCATCCAAGTCGTTTCATTAGAGGTGATGGACATGCCCTCAATTAATTGAGCATGCTGCTCACGTCGTTCCTCTTCTGCCTCTGGAGGGATGATCTTCAAGGTTCGCCCTTCTACTTCACGGCTACGCCAGCCATACAGCTGCTCAAAAGCACGGTTTACCCGAAGTACATTTCCATCCAGGTCCGTAATATGAATCGCATCCGCAGTCTGATTAATAATGGATTCCAGGTGCTCTTTGACTGCGCGGTTCTCTTCATACATCTGCTTAAGGCGATTCGTATAATGACCAAGATTGCGAATCATGGCATTAATTCGATTGGCGAGCTGTCCGAGCTCATCCTTCCTCTTCACTTTTAGACGGAAATCGAAATGCCCATCAACGACATCATTTACTTTGCCCAATATCAATTGAATCGGACGCGTGATATATCCTGCGAGCAGATAACTGCCGAAGATCACAATCTCAAGTAATACAAGGGAGATCGAAGCATGGCTGACCAATTGCTCTGACACCATCGAAGATATCTGCTTATAGTCCATGACAATTCCGATTACATAAGACGATTGATTGGGAGTAAAAATAGGAATAAAGCTCTTTAACACTTTTTGATCATGTGTTTCGCTGACAAAAGACACGTTCTGTCCCGTACGAATAGCCTTCACCACTGCACGGTGATCCTCTTCCGTTGTGCCATATTGATATGTTCCGAATCTGATGGGTTTGTTGTTTAACTTGCTAAAGTTACTATCTCTTCCGTCATCGTTCATACTTGGACTACCAAAGGTTAGAGGATTAATACCTGTAATCTCAAGAATGGAAGGATTAACTTCACGAATTTTGTTCAAAATCTCATCTGGACCAGAGATCTTCACATAGTCATCAACTTCGGCATTATTATAGAAGGGATTGATTATGTAGTTCCTCTTCCCGTCATGGTAGTAGCCCCATATATCAATATCTGATGGACTGGATGTCGAATATTCGAATCCATCTGACCAGAAATGATCCAGCGCTTGCCCTTGGGGAATGGTGACCTGATGCTTTTCGAACAATTGCTGGAAGGCCTGATACCAATACGTCATGGATTTTGTAGAAAGCCCAATCTCCCGCGGATCGGAAGAACGGGTTACAATGATATCATCCTCGGTCTGTTCCATGAGCGATATATGGGACACGCCTACCTTTTTGCTCACACGTACAAGGTCTTCATTTGTGATATTATTAATATCCGGATCTAGTTCTTCTGCAGTCATAACCGAAGCAAGCCACAGATTACTACCAATCTGGCGTTTTACATATTCTGAACTATACTGATTCTGTTCGACAGAAATCGCAATCTGTTTAGCGGTCAGCACCATTTTGTTCTCGCTGTCCTGTCTAAGGTTTTCTTCTGTAGTATAGTAACTCAGTGCAATATTCAATACTAAAATAACGAGCACTGAGCACGACATAATCATGGATAATTTCGTTTTTATAGACAACTTTTTGTTCACCTCTCGGCTTGTGCCCTTTGGCGATATATGGCAAAACCTATATCCATCATAACGGTTGTATGTGTTTTTGAAAAGGATAATTGACCATAGCCCAAAAGTTACCGTTTGGCTGAAAAGCTCGAAATTTATTGTTTTTTCGATTTTTCCATGTCTACAATTAAATAAGTCACAAAAACTGTACACAAATCCACAGGGTTGTGGATAGTATGTTTATAACTATGTGAGCAACTTCGTAGTTATCCACAGACTTATACACAACATGTTAACAAACCGAATATGCGTTCGCTGAATAAGCGTTTTTGAAAGGAGCTTTTAACTGTAATGAATGATATTTCCTCCCATATTGATCTTTCCCACCTTCCAGAAGATGCTAGGCACGAGTACTGGATGCGGGAAGCCATTGCTGAGGCACAAAAAGCGGAGGCACTTGGGGAAGTCCCTATTGGGGCTGTCATCGTGCAGAATAACCGGATCGTCGGGCGTGGATACAACCTACGTGAAACAACACTGGATTCGACAGCCCATGCAGAAATGGTCGCTATTCGTCAGGCCAGTGAAACGCTTGGAGCTTGGCGACTGCTAGATTGCAGTCTATACGTTACGCTTGAGCCTTGCCCTATGTGTGCGGGTGCGATCGTACAATCACGCGTTCCACGTGTAATCTATGGCACAGCTGATCCAAAGGCAGGATGTGCAGGAACATTGATGAATCTGTTGCAGGAGCCCCGTTTCAATCATCGAACAGATGTCATCCCAGATGTACTCCAGCCTGAATGCTCCACGATGCTCACTCAATTTTTCCGACGTTTACGTAAAAAATAGACTTCATTCATTCTGAAAGGATGTGCAATGTAATTATGGCACTGACACTATACGACACACCGAACGGTATCAGCCTGCGTTTATTAACATTAGAAGATACACAAGCTTATCTAGATCTCATTCAGATTACACGCATTCCCTATCAATCTGTAGAGCCTATACGAGAGGATGAGTTCTATACGCTGGAGGCTCAGACTAGACGTATTCAGGATCGAATGAAGGCTTCTGAAGAAGGAACCGGGTATCAGTTCGGAATCTATACGATTCAGGATGGTACTCTCATTGGTCAAGTTAGCCTAAACAACGTTGTTCACGGTGTCGCCAACTATGCAGATATGGGTTACTTCATCCACCCCGACTATCAGGGCGGTGGACGAATGACTGCGGCTGTGAAATTGGCTGTAGCCTACGCATTTCGCGCTCTGAAGCTCAACCGTGTACAAGCTGCCATTTTACCTTCTAATACAGGATCGCAACGTGTGCTTGAGAAAAACGGCTTTCAAGCAGAAGGTATTGCACGTAAATATCTTAAGATTAATGGGCTATATCAAGACCATCAGATCTATGCCGTACTCTTCGATGATCTACACGGACAAGCATCAGACTAATCACTCACCAGTAAAATAGGGGCGCACTCAATAACCCGATCCCCGAAAAAATGGAGCGATACAAGAAAACCGCATCACCCCCAAAGAAGGGAGTGGCGCGGTTTTTTCGTTATCGTACTTTAATTTGCACTTTAATTCGAACCTTATTTTGCTTGTAGGCTCTCTATTATGGTCTCTACTCCATATGTTTTGCTAACTGGTCCAAAACCGAAGGCAACCTGTCCATTTATTTTGTAGACTTGACCATTCTTCACGGCTTTTAGCCCTTTCCATACCTCGCTTTTTTCCCACTCATCCGTTACCGCGGGTAAAGACGAATCTTCCATGTTGAAGTATCCTAAAATAAGATAGTCAGGGTCGAGCTTCGCAATACCCTCCAAAGTGAGCTCACCCGCAGCCTCTGTTGCTGGAGGCGTAAGCCCTAGCCCTTCGTAGTACTCAGTGATATATTCAGCGGATTGAAGATAGGCCTGTTTCTCCCGGATCTGCAGGAAGGCAACACTACCCTCAACAGATTGTAGCTTGTTCTTGCCTTCAACTAGCTTTTGTTCAAAATCGTCGGTATAGGCTTTAGCTGTATCTTCTTGCCCTAAAATTTGTCCAAATTCGGTAATAACCGCACGCCATTCTTTGAATACATCCTGTTTTTCCTCATCCACAACAACCGTGGGCGCAATCTGATCTAACTGTTCCAGGATGTCCTTATTCGTTACATTACCTGCTATAATCAAATCTGGTTCATAAGCGAGCAATGCCTCTAGATTAACCTGTGTATTCTCACCAACAACCTCAAGATTGCTTATTCCCTCTACATATGGCTTATAAATATCACTCTTTAATAAGGATTGTTCTTCTGTAAACGGGAGTGTAATTGCAACGGAATCGAGATCGAACACTAGCAGATCATCACTTAGCCCCAGTGAGCCAGTGCAATTTTTTTCGGTTGCTGCTCAATTTCCATATCCCCCGAGCCGTCTGGATCGTACGCGGGTACGTATCAGTTCCCGTCTCTGTGGACGTTGCTGCCTCGTCTGCCCCTTCACCGTTTGTAGCGGTGCTCTGCTCTATATTGCTTTGACTTTGTTCTGTCTTCGGTGCTGCCGAGCATGCGGCCATCAGTAAAACAAAACAAAATAATGCGACAACCAAGACCCAACCTTTATACCCCATTCTGTGCATTTCGAAAGTTCCTCCAATATAACTTGCAAATTTATGATAACAATTATCATTATCAATCAATTATATCAGTGAAACTCACCTACACAATGGATACTGTCCGATTCAGGATGGATTGTTTCCATGTCCCATAATCTTTCTCACTTCTGAAGGTGCAATCCCCTTGTGCAATTTAAACACTCTGCTGAAATAGTATGGATCGGCATACCCTACTTTAACAGCCACTTCCCGTACGGTGTAACTCCCCATTTCAAGTAATTCTTGTGCACGGTTCAAACGATAATGCATCAAGTAACGCATCGGTCCCATTCCAGTGTATTTCTGAAATAAATGCGAGAAGTATTTAGGCTTCATATCAAATTGGGTTGCCAGTTCGCCAAGTGTAAGCGGCTCGGAATATTGAGCATGAATAAACTCCTGAGCAGCATACATCCATTTGCCATTCTCCTGATTCCGTGCATTCCTTGCCCCTCGAAATACGGAGATGAGCAATTGATAAAATAACGTCTGTTTTTCTAACTGATCCATATATCCAGGTTTGGATGCAACGTTCAAGATTGCAAGCATAAGTTCTCCTTGGATCCTTACTTCTGGGTCATTCAAGTTCATCTGAAGCTCATGCACAGCAGAGGATGTAATAGATGTAGTCCCACCTTCCACAACTAGCGTAGGTAAATAATGAATTAATACATATTCAAAGTCCTCGTCACTGACCTGGATCTCTAAATGCATATTTTCGCCACCCATAATTACCTTGCCGGGATACAAGTGGATTAGAAACAGTTCTCCCTCTGTATTTGTGAAACGAAATTCAGCTTGCCCACGAAGCACAAGTAGTAATGCTCGCTTCTCTGTTTTTTTCTCTCGATGTCCTCCATAGAGCTTGTCTGCTTCCAATATTGTGCGATAAACCCCATAGACATGAACCGGATGCTCAACAAATTCGAGTGCTAGCTGCTCATCATCCAGTTTTATCATTTATAACTCCTCCTGTACGTCTGACGAACTTTTCTCTTATACTATCTAAAGTTTATATTCCCATGTATCCGTTGTATAGCGTGTTACATTCATTTCATGCAAAAAACCGCCCATGTTCAAAGCGGAGAATGTTCCTCCGTTTGAATATAGACGGTCTTGCGGTGGGGTTACGTTGGTATTAGTAACCGTAAGAAGAATTCATCAGTTCTTCGAGCTCTTGCATTGTAATCACGTTATCACCAGTTGGAATGTTAATTTTAAACTCTGGTTTTTCGTTGATTTTAGTGTACGTGTTCGAACCTGTGAAGGCCAATTTAACTTCATCCTTCGTATCTGGTTGTTTGATCAACAGATCAGCATCCAATTTCTGATAAACCGGGAAGTCCTGTTTATCCAAGGCAAAGTCAATGTTGAATTTATTGATTGTCAGCGTTTCTTTCAATTTATCCAGATCTTTGGACATTTCAGCTTGATCAGCCTCAGTGATCTTCAGATCTTCCTTCGCTCTATCAATATCCTCTTGGCTCAATTGCAGCATTTCGCGATATTCTTCTTTGGACACGATATCCATTACTTTAGGCAATGCTTTCGTTACCAATACCGTAACTGCTTCTTTTACATTGTCATTCGTAACGGAGAATTGCACAACTTGTTTAGCATCTACTTCTTCAGGAAGTGCTGCATCTTTTACAGCAATGTTTTTGAAGAATTTTTCTTGATCATACTCACCCAATACCGCATCCATCACTTCGTTGCTGAGCTTCTGTGTTTTTGCAGCATCCATAGCTTGCGGATTGAACTCTGTTCCTTCTTGTTCAGCCAGTTCCTTCAAGTCGATCTCAACAAACTTGTTAACGATCGTTTCTGGAATAGGGAAGAATGGAACATTTGGCACCTTAACATAGAGCTTCTCTGCTGTCATAACCATTGGGATATTGAACGTCATGCCCATATCACCTTTGAGCTCAATGCCAAGCGTCATTTCTGTTTGCATAGGCTCACTTTGGTAAACGCCTGTCACGTTCAACTGAGCGTCTTTCAACATGCTCATAAACTGAGTCATGGTAGGATCACCTTGTGACTCCGTTCCAGGTTTATAGCTCAGATCATTAATTGTAAAGTTGGAACTCATTTCATACGAAGTTAGTTTAGAAGCGTTGGACGCAGCCGTCTTCAATGCCTCTTTTGGTTCTTGCTTCGTACCGCATGCTGTTAAGGCCATAGACACAGTCAACAACATTGTAAGCAGAAGCGCCCCCATGCGTTTCTTCATTTGTTTCTCTCCTCTCGTGATAACCCCTAAAAAAAATAATTCAACATTAATGATATACCATTTATTCTGAAACGGAAACACGATTTGGGAAATTTGTGATCTTTCTTCTGCAAATTGGCTACAAAGACCTATGTCAGATTTCAATGGTAACGGTTCACAAAGGCTAGATATGTACGAATACGCAAAAAAATCCGGCTTTTACCCACCGGACTTTTTTGGTGTTGTCTATTGATTGTATTGAGGAGTACAGGTCTATTACGCCTGTAGCATGTTTAACCCTCTGGGTTCAGGTGATCGACATGATTTTGGTTTTTTACTTTTTTGGAACCCGATAATGGCTCTTGCATGGAAGACCCCTTAGAAGGTTGCCTATGCTGCTTAGGTTGTGCCTCCGGTACAGGGACAGCTTTAGGTTTGCTCATGGTGTTCTGTTCCCCCTTTTAAAATTAGGAATGAGATGGATTCATGTCTTCCGTTTTATCATGATTCAGTGAATCTTGATGTCGACGATCATTCACATCCTGCTGAATCTGCTGGGCATGGTGGCTGTTGACAGCCGTTTGCTCAAGGTCTTCAGCTACATTTTGTAGATTTTTGTCCACTCCCGCTTTGGCTTTGCTCACTCGAATCACTCCTTCCCCGTTTAGGGTTATGGTCTGGTTCTAGATTGTAACGATTGGGCACATTCATGAATATGCCGCGTGTAATCGTGAGCAAGCTCCTGAATCGGCTCGGTTCGCTCATCCGTCGACTGTCCATCCCGTTCCACATCGACTAACTGTACATTGACCTCCCGAGAATCCACATAAGCGCATTTGAAGTCAAAGGAGTACATCTGATGTCCAGCAGTCGCAATGTGAATACGAATGGCCTGTTGATCGGCCTCGTCTGCCATCACTTGTGCTTGATCGCCAACATTCAGGACTTCGGGTAAACGCTCTTGCCATGCTCCTACAAGCTCTGACTGATTAATGTTTAACTCGCGGTTCATCTTACCACCTCCACTTCTATAAAGTGCGGCGATGAAGATGTTTTTATGCATCTCGCCCCTGCTTGGTTTCGCACCAGTTATGCTACACTTATCGCTAACCGGTTGGCATTGCCAGTTTCCTTATAAAAAAAATCAAAAAAGGACTTGAGCATCAGCTCAAATCCTTGTTATTAACGTATATGGCGGAGAGGGTGGGATTCGAACCCACGTGGAGTTGCCCCCTAACGGTTTTCAAGACCGCCCCGTTATGACCGCTTCGGTACCTCTCCAGGAAAAAATATTTTATAAACTTGCCACGAGAAACATCATACCATAAACATGTGCATTATAGCAAGCTTTTTAAACAATATTTTTAAAATTTTATTTAAATTCATTATATGATCATTTGCCTGCTTCAATTAAAGCACGATGCAGATCGAAACTAGTCCTTCTATTTTGGTCTATTTGAGCCCCAAGTATCCAACTTACAGTAAAGTTATAAAAGGGTTGGCTCTGGTTCAATTAAAAATAGAACCCGCCATCCTAGATGACGGGTTCATTTTCATTCGTGATTTTGATCTGATCTCACGCTTTAGAATATATTACAGGCAATGTACTATGCACGACGTGCAATGACACTGATTCCACCCATATAAGGACGAAGAACCTCTGGAATTACGACCGTGCCATCTTCCTGTTGATAGTTCTCCAGGATCGCAGCTACTGTACGTCCAACCGCAAGCCCTGAACCGTTCAATGTGTGTACAAACTCCGGCTTCGCTTTTGCTTCTCTACGGAAACGAATATTGGCCCGACGTGCTTGGAAATCCTCACAGTTAGAGCATGAAGAGATTTCACGATATGTGTCACTTTCCGGCAACCATACTTCAATATCATAGGTTTTCGCTGACGTGAAGCCCATATCAGCTGTGCACAATGTCAGAACACGGTAGGGCAGTTCTAACAATTGCAATACACGTTCTGCGTTCTGAGTCATTTTCTCCAATTCTTCATAAGAAGTCTCTGGAGAAGAGAGTTTCAACAATTCTACTTTATTGAACTGATGCTGACGAATCAGACCACGCGTATCGCGTCCAGCCGAACCTGCTTCTGAACGGAAACATGAGCTGTATGCAACAAAGTGTTTAGGAAGCTGATCCAGGTTCAGAATCTCTTCGCGATGATAGTTCGTTACCGGAACTTCAGCCGTTGGAATCAGGTAATACTCTGTATCTTTCAGCTTGAACAAGTCTTCTTCAAACTTAGGCAGTTGTCCTGTACCAAATAGACTATCGCGGTTTACGATATAAGGAGGCAGGATCTCTTCATATCCATGCTGATCACTGTGCAGATCCATCATGAAGTTAATCAGAGCTCGCTCCAGACGAGCACCAAGTCCTTTGTAAAACGTAAAACGGGAACCTGTTACCTTAGCGGCTGCTTCAAAATCAAGTATATCGAGATCCTGAGCAATTTCCCAGTGGGCTTTTGGTGTGAAAGAAAATGATTTGGGTTCTGCGTAACGACGAATCTCCACATTGTCTTCTTCAGATGCCCCAACGGGCACACTCTCATTCGGAATGTTAGGAATCGCCATCGTCAGCTCATTAATCTTCGCTTCCAATTCACGAACCTCTTCATCCATAGCTTTGATTCGATCGGAAACCTCACGCATCTCAACGATCAGGTCGTCTGCGTTCTCCCGGTTTTTCTTCAGGCGAGCTACTTCTCCTGATACTGTGTTTCGGCGACCTTTTAACGTTTCATTCTCTTGCAGCAGTTCTCTGCGTTTGGTATCCATTTCGGTGAATCCAGCAATGAGATCCAGTGATTTGCCGCGATTCGTTAGTGCTTCTTCTACACGTGCGTACTCATTCCGCAATATCTTCACATCAAGCATCGATTACCCCTCCTAATAGCCCCACAAATGTAGATTCTGATATGTAGATCAGTAGTTCTTTGTGAGCCTGTATCTTTCACCATTCGTTAACACTAAAAACAACCCATGAACCTCGGAAGATGCCCTATGCTGCGATTCCCGCTTTGGAAGCAGATACGGGCAACATCAGGCATCCGATTAGATGCAACCCCTACACTCACTCTGTAGAGTGATTATAGGAGCGATCCGTTTCCGGGCAATCATAGGTTGTTCATCGTTGCTATAGATTCTGTACAGACGCCTTATATGACCGAGCCATGTCTACAAAGTAAGCATGCAAGCGATAGTCGTCCGTCAATTCAGGATGATAAGAACAAGCCAGCAAATGACCCTGACGTGCTGTTACAATTTCATCCTTGTATGTGGAAAGAACTTCAACCTGTTCTCCTACGCTTTCAATCAGAGGAGCCCGAATGAATACAGCTCTCACCGTTTCCTCAATACCCTTGACTGGCAAATCCGTCTCAAAGCTCTCTCTCTGCCGTCCAAAAGCATTACGGGATACGGTCATATCCATCAGTTCCAAATGTGCTTCTTCCTGACCTACAATATGCTTGGCCATTACAATCAACCCCGCGCATGTACCAAACACCGGTTTTCCTGCTGCTGCAAATTCACGAATAGCTTCCATAAAGCCATATTTGCGCATCAGTTTACCAATTGTCGTGCTCTCACCGCCAGGGAGGATCAGCCCATCCAACTCATCCAGCTGCTCGATGTGTTTGATGGCCACTCCCTCTGCCCCAGCTTGCTCAACACTACGAATATGCTCCGTTACTGCGCCCTGAAGTGCTAAAACGCCGATCTTCATCTGCAATTCCCCTTCTCTTACCAGCCGCGATCCTGCATACGCTCAGAAGGCGAAAGCTTGGAAATCTCGATACCTTTCATTGGTGCTCCGAGGTTTTTGGAAACTTCAGCAATCAGTTTGTAATCCGTGTAGTGCGTTGTTGCTTCTACGATGGCACGAGCGAATTTCTCAGGGCTGTCGGATTTGAAAATCCCTGAACCTACGAATACGCCATCAGCTCCCAGATGCATCATAAGTGCTGCATCCGCAGGAGTAGCTACACCACCCGCTGCAAAGTTAACCACCGGCAGCTTACCGTTCTCATGTACATCGAGCAACAGCTCATAGGCAACACCCAGATTCTTCGCTTCAGCATACAACTCATCCTTGGACATGTTCGTAACTTTGCGAATCTGGCTGTTAATGAAACGCATATGACGAACAGCTTCAACGATATTTCCTGTTCCCGGTTCACCTTTCGTACGAATCATGGAAGCTCCTTCACCAATACGGCGCAATGCTTCCCCAAGGTCTTTAGCCCCACATACAAAAGGTACTGTGAACTCATGCTTATCGATATGGAATACTTCATCCGCTGGAGTCAACACTTCACTCTCATCCAGATAGTCTACCCCGAGTGATTCTAGAACTTTGGCTTCAACATAGTGTCCAATCCGAGCTTTTGCCATGACTGGAATAGTCACAACCTTCATAACTTCTTCAACAATAGTTGGATCCGCCATACGAGCCACTCCACCAGCCGCACGAATATCAGAAGGAACACGTTCTAAAGCCATAACCGCCGTAGCACCTGCTGCTTCAGCGATTTTAGCTTGCTCTGCATTCATAACGTCCATGATGACGCCACCTTTTTGCATTTCAGCCATACCTCTTTTAACGCGCGATGTTCCTGTTTCCATATTCCAAGCCCCCGTAATGTATGTGCTGCTCTTACCCCAATAGTGAATGTGAATTCACCATACCAGGGCAGAAGAACATTTAGACTTTTTTACTGATTCATACGTAGAATTCTAACTTGATATTTTACCGGAAAAATTGTAAATATACAATGCATCCAGTCGGAATTACTTGCAATTTGTCACGGTAAAAAAAACACGAACTTGATTTCAGGAAAAAACTAGAACAAGTTTTTGATCCCATCGAACAGATCAACGAAGAAGTCCTTCACAGCACGGAAGAATAGACGGAACCAGCCGCCCTTCTCTGCTTCTTCTGCGGTAATTAGATTCACTGTTTTCTCCTGCGGCTCAATACCATCCGCTTTGTAGCTATAAGTTACCGTTCCAACTTTAGTTCCTGCTTTAATTGGAGCAACTAACTTGTCTGCTTCAGTAATGTTCGCTTTAAACGTTACTTTCAGATCTTGCGTTCCTTTCGGAACAACAAAACTTACAGCATTATCTGTAACAACAGGTACCGTTGTTTCTGCACCTTTTTTCAGAGGAACAGATTCCCAACCGGTCACTTTTGTTTTAGCAGCAACAGCCTGTTTGACTTCGAAGTTGTTAAACCCGAAATCCAGTACCTTCTTTGTTTCTTTGAAACGTGCGGATTCCGATGTTGTACCCATGACTACACTGATCAGGCGCATACCATCACGCTCAGCTGTACCAGTAAAGTTGTTTCCTGCGTTTGTGGTGTGGCCTGTTTTCATTCCATCCAGACCTTCATAGGCATAGCTTTTGAAGTTGGTTATATTTTTATTCTCTTCCAACATCCAGTTATAGTTGATAATTGGTGCTTTATCATTTGGACGGAATTTATAGGATTGAATAGTTGTGAAGTCTTTGTAATCCGGGTGATCCAAAATAATATATCTGCAGAGAATCGCTGCATCAATTGCTGACATCATCGTTTCTTTATCTTCAGCAGGACGGAATTTTGCAGGCATATCAGCGCGATCAAGTCCTGTGGAGTTAATGAAGTAAGTATCCTTCATTCCCATACGTTTTGCTTCATCATTCATCATTTTAACAAATGCTTCTTCAGAGCCGGCAACACGTTCAGCCAAAGCAACGGTAGCATCATTGGCCGATCCAACCGCCATCGCGATATAGAGCTCCTTAACCGTATGCTGATCCCCTTCTGCTAGGAAGATTCGCGAGCCAATGCTTTTCGCTGCATTCTCTTTAACGGTAACAACGTCATCCCAGCTGAGTCTGCCTTGCTTCACTTCTTCAGCAACAATGTACTCTGTCATCATCTTCGTCATACTGGCAGGTGGCTTTGCTTCGTCTGCATTAACAGAAAGAAGGATCTGACCTGTGGATGCTTCCATCAGTACAGCATTCTTAACTTCAAGCCCTAAGTCATCGACGCCTGGAATTTTAACTGTTTTTTCAGTTTTTGTCGTCGTTGCTGCTGCCGTAAGGACTTGTCCTGAGCCGTTCGCAGCAGCCATGACAGGCATTACCGCAGACAGGCATAACATATTAATCAGCATCACCGAGGCAACGCTTTTTTTGAGCATTTGGCGTTTCTTTTTGTTTGTTGTTTTGACTTTCAAGATGAATACTCCCTTCAAATCCGAAGCGTTCCGTTCGATGCTTCAGTGCAGCTTGAGCCGCGATATTTTCTTAGTCCCCGTCCTGTGTTAAATCCGTGTGTAACGTTGTACTATTGCGCTATATCGAATGAGCATATACTCGCCCCTGAATTTCAATATTGACTGTCATTTCATCAGCATGAACTCTCATGTTTATGTAGATGGACGTCCGCGCTTCTATATAGCGGGTCAACCTATGCATGCTTACCTATCAGATCAGATATCATTCCCATAGATTCACGTCAAAAAATCGCCGCAACGCCCTAATCCATTAAAGAATCGTCACCGCTTGTTCTATTCTATCACAGGGGTATCCGCAAAAAAAGACAGACCCGGCGAAAATCGCCAAGCCTGTCTTGGAAATAATTACTCTCTTCCGATTACAACGAGTAGTTCGGTGCCTCTTTTGTAATCTGTACATCATGTGGATGACTCTCCCGCAGACCTGCACCAGTAATCCGGATGAAATGTGTATCATTACGAAGCTGATCCAGACTGCTTGTTCCACAGTAACCCATACCAGAACGCAAACCACCGATTAGTTGATGAATCGTATCAGACAAAGGACCTTTGTAAGCTACACGACCCTCAATTCCTTCTGGAACAAGTTTCTTATCATCATCTTGGAAGTAACGATCCTTACTTCCTTGTTTCATCGCACTCATTGAACCCATACCACGGTATACTTTGAAGCGACGTCCTTGATAGATCTCGGATTCGCCTGGGCTCTCTTCTGTACCTGCAAACAAGCTTCCCAGCATAACCGCATGAGCACCTGCTGCAAGTGCCTTCGTGATTTCGCCAGAGTACTTGATACCACCATCGGCGATAATCGGAATACCATACTCACGTGCTACAGTTGCACAATCATATACAGCTGTTACCTGAGGAACACCGATACCTGCAATAACACGAGTTGTACAGATAGAACCAGGTCCAATACCTACTTTTACTACCGAAGCCCCTGCTTCAATCAGATCACGTGTTGCTTCACCCGTTGCTACGTTACCTGCTACAATCGTAAGGTTCGGGAAACGCTCGCGCAATTGACGAACTGCATCAATGATGTTGATGTGATGACCGTGAGCGGAGTCTACAGTGATTAGATCAACACCAGCTTGTACAAGTGCATCAGCACGTTCAAAGGTGTCTTTAGAGATACCAATTGCCGCACCCACCAACAGACGACCTTGCGCATCTTTGGCTGCATTCGGGAATTGAATCGCTTTTTCAATATCTTTAATTGTAATGAGACCCTTCAAAGTGTTGGACTCATCTACCAATGGAAGTTTCTCGATTTTATGCTTCTGCAGAATACCTTCTGCTTCTTGCAGCGTAGTGCCTACAGGAGCAGTTACCAGGTTCTCACGAGTCATTACTTCGCTGATTTTGATGCCGTAATCGTGGATGAAACGCAAATCACGGTTAGTTAGAATACCGACCAACTTCTGCTCACCCTCAACGATAGGTACACCGGAGATACGGTACTTCGCCATAACGGCTTCTGCATCAGATACCAGGTGTTCCGCTGTCAATGAGAATGGGTTCGTAATTACGCCGCTTTCCGAGCGTTTAACACGATCCACTTCTTCCGCTTGTTGCTCAACAGACATATTTTTATGAATAATCCCGATCCCGCCTTCACGAGCAATAGCAATTGCCAATGTTGCTTCTGTAACGGTATCCATACCCGCACTAATCAATGGAATATTCAGTTTTACACTATCGCTCAAACGTACAGATACATCTACTTCTTTAGGTAGTGTCTCGGATTTCCGTGGCACCAGCAATACATCGTCGAAGGTCAAGCCTTCCTTACCAAATTTATCTTCCCACACGCGGGTGTTCCTCCTTATGTTTGCTCAGCTTTACGGTCCAAAACCCGAAGATCCTAGGCTGTATTTTACGCCGAAAATGCGTTTTCTGAAAAATTTATTATTGCCATCTTAGCAAAGCGATATTTAGCCTGTCAAGGGAAAGTGAATGGTTATATCAGGTGTACTGCCTGTTGCATACAAGTGTATTTCTTGTGTGGACAAAGTATAGGTATTACAAAAACACCATTCACTCTTAAATGGCGATATTACAGGGGAATATAGAGGTTATCTGAGGATATAATCCGTACTTAATAATGGTTTATAAACAAATAAAAACCACCACCGAATAACATCGGCAGTGGTTCTTTGCTTGGCGGCGTCCTACTCTCCCAGGACCCTGCGGTCCAAGTACCATCGGCGCTAGAGGGCTTAACGGTCGTGTTCGGGATGGGTACGTGTGGAACCCCTCCGCCATCGCCACCAAACGCGTAGCTTACATCTCAGAGTATTTGTTCTCTGAAAACTAGATTCGAAACGAAAGTTCTGCGACTTAAAACGTGCTAATTGGATAAGCCCTCGACCGATTAGTACTGGTCAGCTCCATGCATTACTGCACTTCCACCCCCAGCCTATCTACCTCGTCGTCTTCAAGGGGTCTTACATACTGGGAAATCTCATCTTGAGGGGGGCTTCACGCTTAGATGCTTTCAGCGCTTATCCCGTCCGTACATAGCTACCCAGCGGTGCTCCTGGCGGAACAACTGGTACACCAGCGGTACGTCCATCCCGGTCCTCTCGTACTAAGGACAGCTCCTCTCAAATTTCCTACGCCCACGACAGATAGGGACCGAACTGTCTCACGACGTTCTGAACCCAGCTCGCGTACCGCTTTAATGGGCGAACAGCCCAACCCTTGGGACCTACTTCAGCCCCAGGATGCGATGAGCCGACATCGAGGTGCCAAACCTCCCCGTCGATGTGGACTCTTGGGGGAGATAAGCCTGTTATCCCCAGGGTAGCTTTTATCCGTTGAGCGATGGCCCTTCCATGCGGTACCACCGGATCACTAAGCCCGACTTTCGTCCCTGCTCGACTTGTAGGTCTCGCAGTCAAGCTCCCTTATGCCTTTGCACTCTTCGAATGATTTCCAACCATTCTGAGGGAACCTTTGGGCGCCTCCGTTACTCTTTAGGAGGCGACCGCCCCAGTCAAACTGCCCACCTGACACTGTCCCCGCACCGGATTACGGTACCAGGTTAGAACCTAGATACGATCAGGGTGGTATCCCAACGGTGCCTCCACCGAAGCTGGCGCTCCGGCTTCAAAGGCTCCCACCTATCCTGTACAGATCGTACCCAAATTCAATATCAAGCTGCAGTAAAGCTCCATGGGGTCTTTCCGTCTTGTCGCGGGTAACCTGCATCTTCACAGGTATTAAAATTTCACCGGATCTCTCGTTGAGACAGCGCCCAAGTCGTTACGCCATTCGTGCGGGTCAGAATTTACCTGACAAGGAATTTCGCTACCTTAGGACCGTTATAGTTACGGCCGCCGTTTACTGGGGCTTCGGTTCACAGCTTCGGATTGCTCCTAACCGCTCCCCTTAACCTTCCAGCACCGGGCAGGCGTCAGCCCGTATACTTCGCCTTACGGCTTCGCACAGACCTGTGTTTTTGCTAAACAGTCGCTTGGGCCTTTTCACTGCGGCCCCCTCGTGCTATTCACACTACCGGGGCACCCCTTCTCCCGAAGTTACGGGGTCATTTTGCCGAGTTCCTTAACGAGAGTTCTTCCGCGCGCCTTAGAATTCTCTTCTCGCCTACCTGTGTCGGTTTGCGGTACGGGCACCATCACCTGGCTAGAGGCTTTTCTTGGCAGTGTGAGATCATGACCTTCGCTACTGTAATTTTCACTCCCCATCACAGCCCAGCCTTACGATGTGCGGATTTGCCTACACATCAGCCTCACTGCTTGGACAGGCATCCATCAGCCTGCGTCACTACCCTACTGCGTCCCCCCATTGCTCATAACGGCTTACGGTGGTACAGGAATTTCGACCTGTTGTCCTTCGACTACGCCTTTCGGCCTCGCCTTAGGTCCCGACTTACCCTGAGTGGACGAGCCTTCCTCAGGAACCCTTAGGCTTTCGGCGGATCAGATTCTCACTGATCTTTTCGTTACTCATACCGGCATTCTCACTTGTATAATGTCCAGCGCTCCTTACGGTACACCTTCAACCCTTATACAACGCTCCCCTACCCCTGATGCAAGCATCAAGCCATAGCTTCGGTGGTGTGTTTAGCCCCGTTACATTTTCGGCGCAGAGTCACTCGACCAGTGAGCTATTACGCACTCTTTAAATGGTGGCTGCTTCTAAGCCAACATCCTGGTTGTCTGTGCAACTCCACATCCTTTCCCACTTAACACACACTTGGGGACCTTAGCTGATGGTCTGGGCTGTTTCCCTTTTGACAATGGATCTTAGCACTCACTGTCTGACTCCCGGAAGTAAGTCTATGGCATTCGGAGTTTGACTGAGCTTGGTAACCCTTGCGGGCCCCGCACCCAATCAGTGCTCTACCTCCACGACTCTGTTTTCCGAGGCTAGCCCTAAAGCTATTTCGGGGAGAACCAGCTATCTCCGAGTTCGATTGGAATTTCTCCGCTACCCCACCTCATCCCCGCACTTTTCAACGTGCGTGGGTTCGGGCCTCCAGTGCGTGTTACCGCACCTTCACCCTGGACAGGGGTAGATCACCCGGTTTCGGGTCTACGTCCACGTACTATGTCGCCCTATTCAGACTCGCTTTCGCTGCGGCTCCGGCTCTTCACCTTAACCTTGCACGGGAACGTAACTCGCCGGTTCATTCTACAAAAGGCACGCCATCACCCCTAAAACGGGCTCTGACTTTTTGTAAGCACACGGTTTCAGGTTCTATTTCACTCCCCTTCCGGGGTGCTTTTCACCTTTCCCTCACGGTACTGCTTCACTATCGGTCGCTAGGAAGTATTTAGCCTTGGCAGATGGTCCTGCCGGATTCATACGGGGTTTCACGTGCCCCGCACTACTCGGGATCCGTCTCGGAGGGAACAGACTTTCAATTACAGGGCTTTTACCTTCTTTGGCGGGCCTTTCCAGACCTCTTCGTTTAACCGGTTCCTTTGTAACTCCATGTGAGACGTCCCACAACCCCAAAGAGCAAGCTCTCTGGTTTGGGCTGTTCCGCGTTCGCTCGCCGCTACTGACGGAATCACTATTGTTTTCTCTTCCTCAAGGTACTTAGATGTTTCAGTTCCCCTGGTATGCCTCACACTAACCTATGTATTCAGTTAGGTGTAACTGGAAATTACCCCAGCTGGGTTTCCCCATTCGGACACCCCCGGATCAAAGCTTGCTTACAGCTCCCCGAGGCAGTTTCGTTGTTCGCCACGTCCTTCATCGGCTCCTAGCGCCTAGGCATCCTCCGTGTGCTCTTAGTAGCTTAACCATTCGCTCGTGTTCGAACTGTCGCTCCGCTTGGTTTGGACTACGTCCAAATCCAAAAGTCGCTCCATTTCGATCACTCGCTCCAGCAATCTACCGTTTTTATTGAAACTTGTTTACACAAGTTCAGCTAAAAAGGAATGTTCTAATTCGCATTTACTTTCGTTTCGATATCTAGTTTTCAAAGAACAAGCTCCATGCAAAAGCAAGCTGTTTGAGAGTTTGAGCTCTCAAAACTGAGCAACGAGTGAGTAGTTTGCAGCGAAGCTGCATATTTGAATGTTTCCGCTACGGGAAACGATTCTCCATAGAAAGGAGGTGATCCAGCCGCACCTTCCGATACGGCTACCTTGTTACGACTTCACCCCAATCATCTATCCCACCTTCGGCGGCTGGCTCCTTGCGGTTACCCCACCGACTTCGGGTGTTATAAACTCTCGTGGTGTGACGGGCGGTGTGTACAAGACCCGGGAACGTATTCACCGCGGCATGCTGATCCGCGATTACTAGCAATTCCGACTTCATGCAGGCGAGTTGCAGCCTGCAATCCGAACTGAGACCGGCTTTGTTGGGATTGGCTCCACCTCGCGGTTTCGCAGCCCGTTGTACCGGCCATTGTAGTACGTGTGTAGCCCAGGTCATAAGGGGCATGATGATTTGACGTCATCCCCACCTTCCTCCGGTTTGTCACCGGCAGTCTATCTAGAGTGCCCACCCGAAGTGCTGGCAACTAAATATAAGGGTTGCGCTCGTTGCGGGACTTAACCCAACATCTCACGACACGAGCTGACGACAACCATGCACCACCTGTCTTGAATGTCCCGAAGGAAAGGTACATCTCTGTACCGGTCATTCAGATGTCAAGACCTGGTAAGGTTCTTCGCGTTGCTTCGAATTAAACCACATACTCCACTGCTTGTGCGGGTCCCCGTCAATTCCTTTGAGTTTCAGTCTTGCGACCGTACTCCCCAGGCGGAATGCTTAATGTGTTAACTTCGGCACCAAGGGTATCGAAACCCCTAACACCTAGCATTCATCGTTTACGGCGTGGACTACCAGGGTATCTAATCCTGTTTGCTCCCCACGCTTTCGCGCCTCAGCGTCAGTTACAGCCCAGAGAGTCGCCTTCGCCACTGGTGTTCCTCCACATATCTACGCATTTCACCGCTACACGTGGAATTCCACTCTCCTCTTCTGCACTCAAGTCACCCAGTTTCCAGTGCGATCCGGGGTTGAGCCCCGGGATTAAACACCAGACTTAAATGACCGCCTGCGCGCGCTTTACGCCCAATAATTCCGGACAACGCTTGCCCCCTACGTATTACCGCGGCTGCTGGCACGTAGTTAGCCGGGGCTTTCTTCTCAGGTACCGTCACCTCAGGAGCAGTTACTCTCCTAAGCGTTCTTCCCTGGCAACAGAGCTTTACGATCCGAAAACCTTCATCACTCACGCGGCATTGCTCCGTCAGGCTTTCGCCCATTGCGGAAGATTCCCTACTGCTGCCTCCCGTAGGAGTCTGGGCCGTGTCTCAGTCCCAGTGTGGCCGATCACCCTCTCAGGTCGGCTACGCATCGTCGCCTTGGTGAGCCGTTACCTCACCAACTAGCTAATGCGCCGCAGGCCCATCCTCAAGTGACAGATTGCTCCGTCTTTCCAGTTTCCTTCAGGCGAAGAAAACAAGTATTCGGTATTAGCTACCGTTTCCGGTAGTTGTCCCAAGCTTGAGGGCAGGTTGCCTACGTGTTACTCACCCGTCCGCCGCTAACCATCAGAGAAGCAAGCTTCTCTTCAAGTCCGCTCGACTTGCATGTATTAGGCATGCCGCCAGCGTTCGTCCTGAGCCAGGATCAAACTCTCCAATAAAGTATTGAAAAGAGCGATTAGCTCATTTTGAATCTGACGAGATTAAAAATCTCATTTGTGCTTCGAAATCATCCAGTCCGAAGACATGTACTGATTTCTTAGCGTCGATCTTGCAAGCAAGATCGTTACTCACTCGTTGTTCAGTTTTCAAAGATCAAACTTATTTCAGCACCGACATCACTTCTCGTCAGCAACTTTTATATCTTATCACATCCGAACCAACTTTGCAAGCTCTTTTTTTAAGTTTCTTTCGAAGCTTATTTCATTTGCTTGCCGCACCGTGTTTCTCGTGTTTTCTTGGCCGGAATTAGAATATACCATGTACAGATCTGGAACGCAAGCTTTTTTTGAAGAAATTTTTAAAATAAGACATACCACTCTAAAATGCCCTCTACAAACACAGATATTATACTCCCGCTCTATCCTCAGAAATATACATCAGTTGTTTTTCAAAGTTAGCTTCACGTGTATTAAATGTATTGAGGTTCGAAGATGTATCTGTCTTCTATAAGGTTAATCGCTTATCGAACCTCTCTTTAGATCACATCATAAATGTTACTTCATTTTCTCAAGAGGTATCTTGCGTGGCCATAACGTATAGCTGAAGCTAATAATAAAGTCGATCCCTAATATCATTCCCCAGATTTTTATAAGACCTGAGAATGCTTCCGTGCGATCTGCATCACCAATCCACAGAATCATAATATATAGAAACAAACACCCAATACACCAAGCGGCTAAATGTCTGAACCATCCCTGAATCTCACGGTTGGCATGCTCCCTGCCATAAACCTTCTGACCTCGAGGATTCTCCCCGCCTTTGAACCAATAGAGAAAGTACCGATCCGCCCAAGCGATCATGCGATGCCCATACACTATACTCACGCCTATATAGATTGCTGCAATACCATGAATTGTACTCGCCGTTGCTCCACGTTGAAGATCCATGACCGTTGCCACTAATAACAATACATCTACTATAGGTGTTGCCATGAGAAGAGCAATTCCCGTTCTTTTCATCCCAAGTAGATATCGGACACTCAAGCCCGCAGCCACAAACACCCAGAAGGCAATCTCACACCCTATAATAAAATAAGCAATCAAGGTTTCACCGCCCCTTTTTTATCACTGTTGTACTAAAAAAAATTTAACACGATTGTATTATAATAAGCAACAATGATATACTTAGGACATGCCTAAAATAGTTGATCACGATAAACAACGTTTACTTGTTGCCGAAGCGGCATGGCGCGTCATACGCAGGGATGGTATGGAGCACACCTCTGTTCGTAATATTGCAAAAGAAGCTAACCTATCTACAGGTTCAATGCGTCATTACTTCTCTACGCAATCTGATTTGCTCCTATATGCTATGAATTTGGTATCTGAACGAGTTACACACCGATATCATCAGATGTCACTCACCGGTTCTCCACTGGAGGATATGAAGAAGATATTATTAGAACTTTTGCCTAATACAGACGAGAAGTTTGCAGAGATGGAGGTATGGTTCGCTTTTACTGTAAAATCCAAAACAGATCCGGCGCTCAAGTCGCTTGCGGATAATGTCTATAACGAACTCCGGCGGATGGTTACTTATGTCATTACTCATCTGATGGAGCTTGGGTTAACAAACCCAGACCTAAACGTAGAGCTTGAGATCGAACGATTGTATGCACTAGTCGATGGATTAGGCATTCACGCCATCCTCAGACCTGAATCGATGAATGCGAAGGTTATGGATGACGTCCTCACATTGCATCTTGCCTCCTTATGCGGGTCACAAGAGCCGTAAGTTACCATTCACAAGCTCTTACTTTGTTTAGCCCTTTCGTTTTTATGTCTTGCACCTTGTATCCCGTGTTATCAAACAATCATGCTCCCACACCATCATATGATTCAATACATTCTGCCATGTAAACCAAAAATACCGTCAGACATATTGGTACAAGCCATGTTATCCCTAATAACGGCTAGACCACTTGTCTGACGGTTTCTTTCATTATCCGATAATGATTCGTCCTTCTGGATGACGGTACAATTTCTTCTCTTTGCGCGGACGGAGCGCATAAGCAATCGTTAACGGCCCAATACGGCCAACAAACATGGTAAATGTAATAATGATTTTGCCCCAATCGGTTAACTCATGAGTAACACCCACTGTAAGTCCAACCGTCCCAATTGCCGAGGCAGCCTCAAACATAAGCGCGAGAAACGGCGCATCCTCTGTCGTCAATAACAGCATGACAACGACCATGAAGATGATTAAGGAAACCATAATAATGGTCAATGCCCGCATAAGCAGTTCCTTCGGAACACGTTGACGGAAGAACACGATATCTTTATTTCCACGAATCATGGCATATACGGCACCGATCATAATTAAAAATGTTGTCGTTTTGATCCCACCACCAGTTGATCCTGGTGAAGCCCCAATAAACATCAATAGGATGAAGAAGAACTGCGTCGCCTGTCTCATCTCTGTAATATCAATGGTGCTTGTGCCAGATGAACGGGTCGAAACCGACTGGAATATGGCCGCATATACCTTCTCGCTCCAACTCAGCGGTGCCAGAGTATGTCCATTAGTGAATTCAAAGATAAATAGGACAATAGCTCCGATTCCGATCAATGCACCGGATACAGATAGCACCAACTTGGACTGTAGCGATAAACGGCGACGTTTGCGATATTCGAATAGATCATTCAGAACCACGAAGCCGAGTCCACCCGAGACAACAAGAATAGAAGCCGTTAGGTTGAACAACCAGTCTCCCGTATAATACTGAAAGCTATTACCAAAGAGATCAAACCCACCATTATTAAACAACGAAACGGAGTGAAATACGCCATAATATACAGCCTGCATCACAGGCATCTCTGTTGCCCAACGTAGTGCCAGTATAACTGCCGCCACTCCCTCAATGGTAAAAGAAAAGATCAGCACTTTACGAATGATACGTACGATACCTTCCATACTATCCGCGTTAATGGCCTCTTTGAGCAGTAACCTATCCCGAAGTGAAATACGCTTACCCATAACCAATGCAAACAATGTAGCAATGGTCATAAAGCCCAGTCCGCCGAGCTGCATAAGCACCATAATAATAATCTGACCAAATAAATTGAAGGTTGTCCCTACATCTACAACAACCAGTCCGGTCACACATGCCGCAGAGGTAGCCGTAAACAACGCATCAATGAATGCCAGGTGCTCGCCGCTCTGATTAGAGATCGGAAGCATTAGCAAAATTGTTCCGATGGAGATGATAAGTATAAAACCACCAACCAGAATCAACGGAGGGGATAGAAATTTAGGGAAGTGAAGCCTGAACTTCATGAAGGGCACCTCTTTTAACAAAATACAAGCATGCTGAGCGATAAAAGTCCTGCTAGAGCTAGCTTCATCTTCATATGAAGGCTAAGAAAATATCATGATGTTTCCTTCGCTCTAACGATCCTTCTATGTAAACCTAAAGAGGAACTTGCCTCAGCTTAAACTGAACGGCAGGTTCCTCTTCTATTATGAACGCATAGAACGTTCCTTATTAGTGTGTGTTCAAAAAGGGCGGTTTTCAGTACCAAGAAGGTGAGACTTTTTGAACTACCTCTATTAATCTTGTGTACGTGGACGCATATGAGGGAAGAGCAGTACATCCCGAATAGATGGTGAGTTTGTGAGCAACATGATCAGTCGGTCAATCCCGATGCCCAGTCCACCTGTCGGTGGCATACCATATTCGAGCGCACGAATGAAGTCATCATCCATCTCATGTGCCTCATCATTCCCGTGTTCCTTCTCAAGCATCTGTGCTTCAAAACGCTGACGCTGGTCAATCGGATCATTCAACTCAGTGAAGGCATTCGCATGCTCACGTCCAACAATGAACAACTCGAAGCGATCCGTAAAGCGTGGATCTACATCGCTTTTCTTCGCCAGTGGCGAAATTTCAAGCGGATGTCCCATAATGAAAGTTGGCTGAATCAACGTTTCTTCTACAAACTGCTCGAAGAAAGCGTTCAGAATATGACCAAATGTCATATGCTTCTCCACCGGAACGTTATGCTCCTTCGCCAAACTGTGTGCTTCCTCATCCGTCATATGCACGGAGAAGTCTACACCCACCACTTCTTTAACCGCATCTACCATCGTAACCCGGCGCCATTCTGGCTTAAGATTCACTTCATGCTCTCCATACTGAATTACTTGCGTACCCAATACTTCCTGAGCAATATGTGCAACCAGATTCTCTGTCAAATGCATGATATCTTTGTAGTCAGCATATGCTTCATACAATTCAATCATCGTGAATTCCGGATTGTGACGTGTCGACATCCCTTCATTACGGTATACACGGCCAATCTCATACACTTTCTCCAATCCGCCAACAATCAGGCGTTTCAGGTGAAGCTCAATTGCGATCCGCATGTACAATTCCATATCCAGCGCATTGTGATGCGTGATAAACGGACGAGCCGCAGCACCACCTGCGATCGTATGCAAGGTCGGTGTTTCCACTTCCAGATATCCCAGAGAGTCCAAATAACGACGCATGGACTGAATGATTTTGGAACGTAAAATGAACGTCTGTTGCACATCCGGGCTCATAATTAGATCAACATAGCGCTGACGATAACGCAGCTCTACATCAGTGAGGCCATGGAATTTGTCCGGTAGCGGATAGAGGGATTTGGAGAGCACTTCTAGATCTTTCACTTTAACGGAAGTTTCGCCCGTTTTCGTTTTGAAGATCACACCGCTAACCCCAACAATATCACCGAGATCCAGCAGGCTGAATGCGGCGTATTTGTCCTCTGCCACGGTATCCTGACGAACATAGATCTGGATTCTGCCGCTCAGGTCCTGAATATGCGCAAAGCTTGCCTTACCCATTCCCCGCTTCGCCATAATCCGTCCGGCAATACTGACTTCGATCTGCTTCTCTTCCAGCTCTTCCTTAGTCAGTTCTTCATACTTCTTCAAAATAGAACCGGCTTCTTCGGTACGCACGTATTTTTGGCCAAAAGGATCAATTCCCAATTTGCGGAGCTCGTCCAATTTGTCGCGGCGAATTTGCAAAAGCTCGCTAAGTTCGGTTTCCTGATTCAAGACTTCATCCGTCATGATCTGTATTCATCTCCTTATTTACATTGCAGGTGTAACCCTCATATGATGAAAAAGCTTCCCTAAGGAAGCTTTTGTCTTTCGTGTCCTACTGCTTCATTGCTATCATTACTTTTTAATATCTACAATTTTATATTGAATTACGCCAGCAGGTACGCTCACATCAACAACTGTACCTTTTTTCTTACCCAAAATTGCTTTACCAACAGGGCTTTCGTTTGAAATTTTGTTCTGAAGCGGATTAGATTCCGCAGTTCCTACAATAGTATATTCTGTGATATCACCGAACTCGAGATCTTCTACAGTAACGGTTGCACCGATACTTACAGCATCTGTGTCGATCTCGTCGCTGTTAATGATTCGAGCGTTACGCAGCAATTTCTCCAATGTAATGATACGACCTTCGATAAAAGCCTGTTCATTCTTAGCATCTTCATATTCGGAGTTTTCACTGATATCTCCATAACCGATGGCTACTTTGATCCGTTCAGCCACTTCACGGCGCTTCACTGATTTTAGTGTTTCCAGTTCTTCTTCCAGCTTCTTGAGTCCTTCTGGTGTAAGGATAACTTCCTTATCGCTCATCTCAACCGATTCTCCTGTCATGGGAATAATTTGATTGCATGGCAACGGAATCCATGCCGTTTGTTCACAGAGCTCCGCCCACATACATCTTAGAAACTATATGAAGTTCTCCGGAGAAACAGAACGTCCTCCTGATGCACTAACCTTATGACGCACATGGCGAATTTATACTGTGAAATTATAGGGGAACGGTCTCGAAAAGTCAATGTTACGCCCCTTATATCTGTAAACGTTTTACAATCCGAGTTTAGGATGCATTACCTGCTGCAACGGGTTCAGTTTCTAGGTTACCTTCCAACTTCAGTCTACCTACAAAATCCTCCAAAATTTGCACCATCTCATCACGTTTGGTACCTTCCATAATGATATCTTTGATCCTAGCGGAACCTTTCAGTCCTTTCAGATACCAAGCTAGATGTTTACGCATCTCACGTACAGCAACCGTCTCGTTCTTCAATGCAATCAGGCGATCCATATGCAGGATTGCAACACGAATCTTCTCCTCGCCATTCGGGTCAGGGAGTAATTCACCCGTGCTTAAGTATTGAATCGTACGGTATAACATCCATGGATTCCCCAAGGCAGCACGACCAATCATCACGCCGTCACATCCTGTTTCATCTAACATACGGCGGGCATCCTCCGGTGAAGATACATCGCCGTTCCCAATTACCGGGATCGAAACAGCCTCTTTTACATCCTTAATGTGTGACCAATCCGCCGTACCTGTATAGAGCTGCTCCCGTGTTCTTCCGTGCACACTTACCGCTTGACCTCCAGCACGTTCAATCGCAAGTGCATTCTCAACCGCAAAGATATGCTCACTATCCCAGCCAATCCTCATCTTAACCGTCACTGGCTTCTCAACAGCATCCACGACAGCGGAGACCATTTCGTAGATTTTATTTGGATCGAGTAACCATCTTGCACCTGCATCACATTTCGTCACTTTAGGCACAGGACAGCCCATGTTAATGTCGATAATGTCTGCATTCGTTTCTTTGTCCACGATTTTGGCTGCTTCGATAAGTGAATCGCGATCGCCTCCAAAGATTTGCAGGCTTAATGGTTTCTCACGCTCATCAACAAACAGCATCTCACGTGTGCGCTGATTGCCATGCACGATGGCTTTACCACTGACCATCTCCGCACATACGAGGCCTGTTCCGAATTCCTTCGCAATCAAACGAAAAGCCGGATTACATACACCAGCCATCGGCGCAAGTACGACCTGGTTTTTCATTTCAATGCCACCAATTTTCAGCATGTTAGTCGTTACACTCCTCATCAAACCGTAGAGGACTCTACTTGAGTCCCGTAATGTTGTAGTTATTTGTACTCCGGGTTGTATTTCGTACACATGGCGTTTGATCATAATTGATCTATACGAATCAAAAGTGCTCTATAAAATCAACGATAATTCATAGTCCTATATGGTTATGCCCTCAAAGGCACAAGTAGTGATGACTTAATCGCCTCTTATCTCCGATACACTGATCCCCAGCATCTCTGCAATCCGATTCAGCTCCTGTTCGGATACTTTGCGATTACCACGTTCAATGGTTCCAAGCGTCGCCAGTGAGATGCGTGTCTTCGAGGCAAGCTCTTGTTGTGTCAAACCTTTCAGCTTCCGGAATGCCCGGATTCGATTGGCCAATTGCACGTTTTCCAAAGCTGTATTCCATCCTTTCCATCGAGAACAGACAACGATGCATGTACAAAGTCAAACAAGCCTGAGGGCTCATTCTTCATGACAACGTCTGATAAAGGAACTAACACAAATGCCCGTTCACCCATGCGTGGGTGAGGCAGTTCAAGTACTTCGGTCTCCCGTGTCTCTCCAGCGAACCAGAGTAGATCCAGATCAACGGTACGAGGACCCCAACGAATATCACGAACACGTCCAAGCCGGTTCTCAACATCTAATAATTCCGTGAGCAATTGCTCCGGTGTTAATTGTGTCGTTACAGCTATAGCCATATTAAGAAACGCAGGCTGGTTCACATACCCTACAGGATCCGTCTCATAGAGCGCAGAACAGCGCAGAACAGATATATGCGGATGTGCATCCAAGAGCGTTAACGCTTCAAGCAACGTCTGCTCGCGGTCGCCCAAATTGGCCCCTAAAGCAATATAAGCCTCTGAAGAATCAGAGGTCGAATGTGCAATCATGATCGGTTCTCACTTTCTTGTGCGGCGAAGCTCTACCGTTACGCCCCCAAAATGAATATCAAATGGTGGATGTGGCTTCGTCACTTTGACTGTCAATGCATTGATAATAGTATAAGTGTCTAGTAAAGAAGATGCAATATGCTCACCTAAAGCTTCAATTAACTGGAATGATGTATTTTCGACATCATGCTTCACTAATTCATGAATCTCTGCATAATTGATTGTTTTGGTTAAGTCATCATTACGTCCAGCCTCGCCCAAATCCATATCGATCTCCAGATCAATATAATAACGCTGTCCAAGCTTCCGCTCTTCCTCAAATACCCCGTGATATCCGTAATACTCCATCCGGTGCAGCACCATTCTATCCATTATATAACCGCCTATCCTTGTATAATAAAAACACAATCCCTTGCTATATAGCTGGCTTATTTTCTTCGCAAACCTGGAGATGCATATAACATGGCATCACACATATCTACCGTCCGACGAATTGATTTTACATCATGGACACGTACCATCTGACAGCCTTGTGCAATGCCAAAAGCTACAGTTGCAGCTGTGCCCTCTACTGCATCATCGGACTTAACCCCCAAGGTGTTCTGGATGAACCTCTTACGTGAAGTTGCTAGTAGAACAGGATAACCTAGCTCGTTCAGCATAGCTAATGAAGACATCAAGGTGAGATTCTCCTTCAGATCCTTTACAAAGCCGATTCCCGGATCAATGATAATCTGATCCTGATGTACACCTGCTTTCAGGGCAATCTGCACACTTTCCTCGATATCCTGCACAACATCTTGCAAATAATTGGAGTAGTCTCGTTCCTGTCGATTGTGCATCAACATCAGAGGGCAACCAAGTTCCGCTGCTGTTTGTGCCATAGCCGGGTCGGCTTTTGCTCCCCACACATCATTGATGATATGTGCTCCTGCCAGGATAGCCTGTCGAGCTACATCCGCCTTGTAGGTATCCACGGATATCGGAATATGCGGAGCTTGCTGATGCAACGCTTCAATTACCGGAATAATCCGGTTTAATTCCTCCTCGGAGCTCACAACCTGTGATCCTGGTCTCGTAGATTCCCCACCGATATCGATCAGATCGGCGCCGTCCTCTATCATCTGTATGGCATGAGCCACAGCGAGATCAACATGATTGTAACGCCCACCGTCGGAGAATGAATCAGGCGTGACGTTCAAGATGCCCATAATTAATGTCCGTTCTCCAAGTTTCAATTCAGCTGGGCCAAATGAATAAGTTCGTTCATATATAACTGGCGTAAGTGTCATGAAGTATACCCCGCTTTCTCTCGATACATACCCAGAAGTAAGGCTGTAACTGAGCCTATTTGTCCATTGCTAATGATGGTTTCCGTTCCATGTTGATCACGCAAAGCCGTGACAGGCACAAGCTCCGTTACTGACCCTGTCAGGAAAACCTCGTCTGCTTGCAGCAGCTCATCCCAGCGAAATAATCCTTCCTTACAAGGAATACCTTGCTGTAATGCTAACTGCAACACAACAGCACGAGTGATACCTGGTAAAATACCCGTCTCAATTGCTGGTGTGCACAGCACACCCTGCATCATCCAAAATACGTTGCTTACGATCCCCTCAGCCACATAGCCGCTACGTGTTAATTGCAGCCCTTCTGCGCCCTGAGTTGGTGCACCATATCCATTCAACTCCCGTTTGGCAAGAATGCTGTTCATATAATGTAACGACTTGAAGCGAACATTCCCTTCAGGCGTATTGCGAGGTGTCGTCAAACATTGAAGCATCTTGCCCTGCTCATAGAGAGAGGGAGATAGGGGAGGTAACTCTTTGGCCATCAAGATATGATTGGGCTGAATATAATCTCCTGATGGTAATCCAAGAGGAGCTTCACCCGCTGAGATGGTATAACGCACATAAGCATCCTCTAACTCATTTGCTTGTAACAAACGCTGAATCCAATCTGTTACCTCTGCCGGCGTTACCGTAAAAGGAATACCTAGTTCGTGACATCCAGCAGCCATTCGCTCTAAATGCTGCTCCAGCAGAAACGGCACGCCACGATACGTCCGAAATGTCTCAAACAAACCAAGTCCATATAAAAAGCCGTGATCCGTTACCGGAATCACGGCTGCCGCCATATGGATTACGTCTCCGTTGATCGCGGCATAGTTCATGTTATACGGTCACCCGCCCGGACAAGAAGTTACGTAACATCTGATGACCGTGATCTGTAATAATCGATTCTGGATGGAACTGAACGCCTTCTATCGCATACTCTTTATGGCGCAATCCCATAATCTCACCTTCAGCAGTTTCTGCTGTGATCTCTAAGCAGTCTGGTAAGCTGCTGCGCTCAACAATCAAGGAATGGTAACGTGTAGCTGTAAAAGGTGACGGTAATCCAGCAAAGACGGATGTACCGTTATGATGCATCTCGGATGTCTTACCATGCATCATTCGATCTGCTCGAATCACATTACCGCCGAAGGCCTGTCCAATGGATTGATGTCCCAGACATACGCCAAAGATCGGAATGCTACCCTTGAAGTGATCAATAACAGCCAAGCTGATCCCTGCTTCAGTTGGAGTGCACGGGCCTGGAGAGATCAGAATATGATCAGGTGCCAAGGCCTCAATACCTGCCAGATCAATTTCATCGTTGCGACGTACTTCTACAGTCTCACCTAGTTCACCAAGATATTGAACCAGGTTGTACGTGAAGGAATCGTAATTATCGATAACCAGTATCATATGCCTGCTCCTCCTATTCATCCGTCAACGCGGTGACGGTTGCTTCAATTTTTTAGTTTAAAACCAATTAGACCGATTCCGTTATTTCTAGCGACTTCTCTACCTGTAAGGATTCCTCGCTATACTGCACAGCTCTCATCATCGCTCTAGCCTTATTACGGCATTCCTTATATTCACGATATGGATCTGAATCAATAACAATGCCTGCTCCTGCCTGTACGTATCCTACGTTGTCTTTGATCGCCAGTGTACGAATAACAATGTTCAATTCCATATTGCCACTGTAATCCATCCATCCGATCGAACCTGTGTATGGCCCACGACGTACTGGCTCCAGCTCCTCAATAATCTCCATCGTACGCACCTTAGGCGCTCCGGTAATCGTCCCACCTGGGAATGTAGCCGCAATGACATCAAAAGCAGATAAACCCGTTGCCAGCGTCCCTCAACCTGAGACACCAGATGCATCACATGGGAGTATTTCTCAATCGTCATCAGCTCTGGAACATGCACCGATCCATAGGCTGCAATTCTCCCTATATCATTGCGCTCCAGGTCAACCAGCATAATATGCTCAGCCCGTTCCTTGTCGCTGTTCAGCAACTCGGAAGCCATCAGCTCATCCTCACCCTCGTCCCGTCCACGTCTGCGAGTACCGGCTATGGGACGCGCGCTGACTTTGCCATTGTCCACCTTAACGAGCAGCTCCGGAGAACCACTCACCAGTTGAAACTCAGGACTGCGTAACATCCCCATGTATGGGGATGGGTTTACGAGACGTAGCCATTCATAGATATGCTCTGCCTTGGTATTCAGCTGCTTTTCCTGTCGTAATGACAGGTTCACCTGAAATACATCTCCCTGCCGGATATATTCCTGCACCTGATGCACAGCTTGTTCGAACTGGTGCTGGGGAAATGCTGTCTTCCAACCTTCCGTTTCCAGATGCGATACGTCTTCCTTCTGTGACATGAGCAGTCGCTGCTTCCGCTCCGTTGAGACTTGCAATTGATGCTCACCTTGTGCAGCTGTCCATATGTTCAACCAACGCTCTTGCATCAAGACTGCACGCTGTTCGGCCTTAACGTACAACGTAGATAACGCTTGTTCACTTCGATCTTCCGGCATTGCCATATGAACCATACAGAACAAAGCCTGCAGCTCGTGATCATACGCCCAGATTTCCTCAAAGCGCATCCACCAGTAGTCCGGTAGCTCTGGATTATCCTCAGCAATCGTTGGCAACTTCTCTAAAGATCGAGCTATATCATAGCTGAGATATCCAGCACAGCCACCCCCGAAATCTGGTGCTCCTTCTACCTTAGGAGCGCGGTAGGCTGCTGACCATCGTTTCAACACATCAAGCGGCTTGCCGCTCTCCGTGGTTGTATCTCCTTTTTCGAGGTCATAGACGATTGCTTCGCTGCCCTTGCCAGAGATAACGGAAACGGGATGTAGTCCAAGAAATGTGTATCTTCCGCCCTTTCCATTCTCTAACACCATCGCATAAGGTGAGGCCTGCTGCCAAGCCTCTTCCCAGGTTAACGGTAAACCGCCATGATTCGGCTCATCATCCGACTTCATCATATATGGCAGCATGGTCCAGCCTTGTTTGACCCACTCTGTCCAGTCGGCGTATGTTGTCATCACGTGTGTCATTGCGGTGTACCGCCCTCCATCTGTCGCTAGTTCTATTGTCTGATAGTATACTAAAGCACCGCTCCTTTTAAAAGCGTTCAGCAAAAAATCCTCCTCGCCCTTCATACGGGCAGGGAGGATTGAATGTATATTCGGTACAGAATTAAGCTTCGAAATTGTATAGCGGTGTGCTCAAATAACGTTCGCCGTTACTTGGTACAATAACCACTACACGCTTGCCTTCACCCAATTGTTTAGCGACTTGCAAACCTGCGCGAATTGCTGCACCAGAAGAGATACCAGACAGGATACCTTCTTCTTTGGCTACCAGGCGAGCTGTTTCGAATGCATCATCATTCTCAATGTGAATGATCTCATCATAGATTTCTTGATCCAAAATTTCAGGAATGAAGTTGGCTCCAATTCCTTGGATTTTGTGGGGTCCTGGCTTACCGCCAGCCAAAATTGGCGAAGCCGCTGGCTCTACAGCAATAACTTTTACAGAAGGGAACGCTTCTTTCAGCACTTCACCTGTTCCTGTAATTGTACCGCCTGTACCAATCCCTGCAACGAAAGCATCCAACGTACCACCCACGGATTGAATCGCTTCAACAATCTCAGGGCCAGTCGTTTCACGGTGGATCTTCACGTTCGCTTTATTTTTAAATTGCTCAGCCATGAAATAGGTCGGATTCTCCTTCAGGAGTTCTTCCGCTTTTTTGACAGCACCATTCATACCTTCAGCTCCAGGCGTAAGCACAAGCTCAGCACCATAAGCACGAAGCAAGTTGCGGCGCTCCAAGCTCATTGTTTCAGGCATAACAATAACGGACTTATAGCCTTTAGCTGCAGCCACCATCGCGAGACCGATTCCTGTGTTACCACTTGTTGCTTCAATAATGGTATCACCTGGTTTCAACTTGCCTTCTTTTTCCGCTTCTTCTACAATGCTAACTGCAATACGGTCTTTAACGCTTGACCCTGGATTCTGATACTCCAGCTTCACGAATATTTCAGCACTGCCTTCTGGTACGATACGGTTCAGACGAACAAGCGGAGTACCTCCGATGAGTTCTGTTACGTTATTTACTACTTTAGCCATATGAATGCCCTCCTTAGTTGGATGAATAATACTTGGTGCGGTTACCTATACATGTACGGCTGAAGCAGCCTCTGGTTGTTATAGAAGAACTGCGGAAATCCGTTAACGTCCATGCTGTCAGCCATATTCTCTAACCAGTATGGGGATTCCGTAGGTTTCTTTTTTGGTTTTTATTTTTTATTCCGAGTAAACGAGTAGGTATTTGATTATTTTCATCTTATCAACCTTACGCCCTATTGTCAATATGAGTACTTAAAAAAAATACTCTGCCCTGGGCCTTAGGCCTGTAGACAGAGTATTTTTATCACGATGAAGTTAATTCGCAAGATCTATTCATAAATTATGACGCCGGAATATCGGACACGACCACCGCTTCATACTTGTCTCGAAGTCTTTCTTCCACCTGGGGAAGCGGGTCTGCTTGACTTAATGCCAGTTGCATCCGAATTTCTTCGTGAGCCTCTTCTGCCGATTGCTCCTGACGTTCCTGAATATCGTTCAATTTGATGATGGCATACCCTTCTTGAATATCTACAGGTCCTGCAATATCACCAATCTCCAATTGACCTGCAAGGTTCAATACTTCTTCAGGTTGAAATGGATCATTCTGCTCAATCCAGCCTAGTTTTCCGCCCAAATCACGAGAGAAGCTGTCGGTCGATTCGACACGTGCGGTCTGCTCGAAGTCCGCCCCGTTTTCCAGAGCTTCCAATAAGGAATCCGCTTCTCTTTCATCCTTCACCACGATCATGGACAGATCATACTTCTCCGGAGAAACGTAATCTTCCCGATGCTCATTCCAGTAACGCTCGATATCTGAATCCTTAATCTGAATGCTGCTCGTTGCAATCTTCTCCAGTAGAAGCCTATACCCCGCCTCCAGTTCAAGATCCTGCCTAGATAAACCAAGCTGAGACTGCATCTCGTCATAATACGATTGTTCCGAATCATATCCATCCATGGCATTGTGAAGTTCCTTCGCAATTTCTTTAGGTGATACCGTTAGATTACGGGCAATGGCTTCGGCGTATACTGCTTTGCGGTTGAGCATCTGAAGCAGTAGTTCACTGCCATAGCGCTTCTTCAAAGCATCTGTCCATTCCTTATCCGTAATTACCTCTCCATTAATAGTGGCTACAGCGCTACCTTCTTCTTGACCAGAATCATGGGGCAGTTCCCCCTCTTCACGACCTGTTCTGAGACCCTGCAACACCATGACCGAACCCATCATAAGCATACCAAGCGTCAAGACAATGACAGCCGTCCACAATCCTTTTTCTTGCCTTGTCATTCCGTATCCCGTCCCCGCTAGAATCAGTTCTTGGCTTGCTCCAGAATGGTCTCAAGTTGTTCCTTGTTGAAATCATACGCTTCATTACAGAATTGACATACCACTTCAGCTTGACCTTCTTCTTCAATCAATTGCTCCATCTCGGATTGGCCTAAGCTAATGAGCGTTTGCTCTACGCGTTCCCGTGAACACTCACAACGGAATCGAATATCCATTTCATCTAGTACTTGTACATCAGGGAGGATTCGAGTCAACAATTGTTCGAGCTCAAGTCCTTGATCCAGCAAAGTTGTAACTGGCGGCAGTGTACCGATGGACTTTTCAATAACTGTAATCTCATCATCGGACAATCCCGGAAGGAGCTGTACAATAAATCCACCTGCCACGATCACTGAGTTATCCGTATCAACCAGAACACCTACACCTACAGCAGACGGCGTTTGCTCTGACTTAGCAAAATAGTACGTGAAATCTTCACCCAGTTCACCAGAAATAATTGGGACACTACCACGGTAAGGTTCTTTCAGTCCAAGGTCTTTCGTTACATTGACGAAGCCTTCCGTTCCTACTGCACCCCTAACGTCAAGCTTGCCCATACTATTGCTAGGCAAGTGCACGTGTGGATTGGAGACATAGCCACGCACTTCGCCTTTCGCATTAGCATCTGCTACAATTTGGCCAATTGGGCCATCGCCCTTTACCTGGATGGTGAGCTTCTCTTCTCCCTTAAGCATAGCACCCATGATAGCCGCAGCTGTAAGGGTACGCCCCATGGCAGCTGTAGCCGTGGGAAACGTATCGTGTCTTCTGCGCAGCTCCTCAACCAATTCTGTCGTTTGGACAGCAAATGCTCTAACCCGTCCATCCATTGCTGTACCTCGAATTAATCGATCTTGTTTTTTGTTTTCCAAGTCATTCAGCCTCCTTTGGCGTTTTGCCATGTATTATTGTGTATCCATCTAATGTAGAAGAAAAAAACGGCACAACACGTAAGACTGTCTAATCAGCCCGCTGTCTGCGCCCTTTGTTCTTACCTTTCCCGGTTCCGCTCATAAATGATACGCAGCCCTTCAAGCGTAAGCAGCGGATCAACTTCTTCGATGCTGCGGGTTTCTTCTGCAATCAAGGCAGCAAGTCCACCAGTTGCGATAACCTTTGGTTTCGCTCCCAGCTCCTCGCGAATGCGTTCCACAATCCCGTCTACTTGCCCTGCATAACCATAGATAATACCCGCTTGCATGGCATGAACCGTATTACGGCCTATGACCTTCTTGGGTTTCTCTAGCTCAATACGGGGTAACTTCGACGCCCGCTCGTACAGTGCTTCTGTGGCAATATGAATGCCTGGTACGATGGCCCCCCCTAGATAATTGCCCTTCTCGTCAATACAGTCAAACGTCGTCGCTGTTCCGAAATCAACAACAACAAGTGGCCCTCCATATTTATGAACGGCTGCTACTGCATTAACGATCCGATCTGCACCTACTTCACGAGGGTTCTCGTAACGCAGATTAAGTCCTGTCTTAATTCCAGGTCCAACAAGCATTGGCTTTTTGCCAACATACTTAGCACACATCGTTTCAATCACATTCACCAGTGGTGGAACGACAGATGAAATGATAACTCCTTCAATGTCACGTGTAGAGATACCGGACATATGAAATAAATTATAAATCAATACGCCATATTCATCCACTGTGGACTGACGAGATGTGCTCAGGCGAAAATGGTGGAGCAACGTTCGGCCTTGATATACACCAAGAACGATATTGCTGTTGCCCACGTCTACTACAAGAATCAAAGAGGTTCACCCCTCTTTCTTTTCGTTTAAATCAAGGCTAATATCCAGGCTCTCAAAAGAGTAGGTTAACCTGCCAACCGAGATTACATCCACACCGCTCTCGGCAATGCCACGAATGGTTTTCAAAGAGACGTTACCTGAAGCCTCAACTTTTACATGCGGAGACTGCTCGTGGATCAATGCAACTGCCTCACGCATGCGATCCGGATGCATGTTATCCAGCATAATGATATCTGCTCCAGCTTGCAATGCCTCTCGTACCTGATCCAGGTTTTCCGTCTCCACTTCAATGGTCATGGTATGCGGGATAGCTTCTCTAGCACGCTCAACTGCGGGTGTAATGCCACCTGCACCCTTGATATGATTATCTTTGATCATAACCGCATCATATAAACCAAAGCGATGATTCGATCCACCACCCACACGCACGGCGTACTTCTCAAGTAATC
The DNA here is from genome assembly GCF_003268635.1 of Paenibacillus sp. DCT19. Taxonomy (NCBI): domain Bacteria; kingdom Bacillati; phylum Bacillota; class Bacilli; order Caryophanales; family Paenibacillaceae; genus Paenibacillus; species Paenibacillus sp. DCT19. The sequence continues at coordinate 70,575 of NZ_CP029639.1, read as the reverse complement.
GATGACCCGGTGTAGTCTTGCGTGTATCTACTAGCTTCGTCGCTAGGCCTTCAAGTGCATCAACATAAGAACGTGTACGCGTGGCAATACCCGACATCCGTTGCAGCAGGTTCAGAGCCAGCCGTTCACCCGTTAACAAACGGTGTGTGCTTCCCTCTACCTCAGCCAAAATGGTGCCCTTTGTAACCAAGTCGCCATCTTGAACCATCGGTTTAAACACTAGCGTAGGGTCTACCACTTGAAACACCAGTTCAGCTACAGTGATACCTGCAATAATACCCTTGTCTTTGGCATGAATAACCGCCTTGGATTGATGGCCTGCCGGAATCGTTACACTAGAGGTCACATCGCCTGCACCAACATCCTCACGAAGCCAGCTTTTAATTCTTTCGATGAGTTCTTCATTATATCCGTTCAATATCATGACATCAATTCCTCCACAATCGCTTGTTCTCGCTGCTGCAGACTATGCTTCTGCCAGACTACATCATCACGCTGCGGGAAATCTTCCCGATAGTGTGCCCCTCGGCTTTCCTGCCGATGTAACGCACCTGTAGTCACTAGCCATGCACATGTCAAAAGGTTGGCATACTCCATCTCTTCCCTTTGTGTAAGCATCTGGTCAAAATAGTGCAATTCATGCTGAAGCTGTTCTATAGCTCCTTGCAGATTAACCCCGTTACGGCGCAGACCAACATAACGAACCATCATTTTCTGTAGTCGTAGACGTCGTTCAGATACAGGTCTTTGCTCTGCCACGACTTTTCTTCCGATACCTCCAGCAAAATGCTCATAACGGATTGGAGCTAGAGGAGGAAGGGAAAGAACTCGCTCCACTATTCTTCGCCCAAACACGATGGCTTCGGACAAGGAGTTGCTCGCCAGGCGATTCGCCCCGTGTACCCCTGTAGATGAAACCTCACCACATGCGAACAACCTGCCAATACTGCTCTCGCCGCTAAGATCTGTCTTCACCCCACCCATCATGTAATGGGCTGCAGGTGCAACTGGAATCCAGTCTGTGGTCATATCAAGCCCGTACCGCATGCAGGTTTCATAAATTGTGGGGAAGCGATGCTTGATTAGTTCTGTTGATTCATGCGTAATGTCTAAGTAGACAAAGGTACTGTTGGTGGCTTCCATTTCACTGACAATCGCTCTAGCTACAATATCTCGAGGAGCCAGCTCAAGCTGTTCATGATAGCGTTCCATGAAGCGTTCGCCCTTCACGTTACGCAAAACAGCACCTTCACCCCGTACCGCCTCCGATATGAGGAAACGCGGGGCTCCTGGGTAACATAAGGAGGTCGGATGGAATTGAATGAACTCCATGTCCCGAATGACAGCTCCGGCACGATAAGCCATAGCTACCCCGTCAGCCGTTGCGACCTCTGGATTCGTAGTATATCGATACAACTGCCCTGCACCGCCAGAGCATAGAACTGTTGCTTGAGCTTTTACAAACACCTGTGAGCCATCTGCCTTTTGGACAAGGGCTCCTATACATTCACCATGATCCGTGATCAAATCAATAACAAAATGTTCATCCCATACTTCAATGCCTGGGTGCTCACTCACTTCCACAGCCAGCGCTCGCACAATTTCATACCCTGTTGCATCTCCATTTGCATGCAAAATACGGCGGTGGCTATGCGCTCCTTCCTGCGTCAACGCCAGCACGCCGTTCTCCTCATCGAATGCTGTCCCCAGTCTGATTAATTCCTTAACACCGTCTGGGCCTTCATTCACCAACGCCTCAACCGCTGCGGAGCGGCATAAGCCTGCTCCAGCGATTAAGGTATCCTGCAAATGGTATGCGGGGGAATCATCCTCTGCAATGACAGCGGCAATTCCTCCTTGGGCATACCGTGTGTTACTTTCCAATAACGATTTCTTCGTGATCATCAACACACGGCGTTCTTCACCGGCTTTGATGGCAGTGAACAATCCCGCAATGCCTGAACCAATCACTAGCACATCCGTCTCAACTACAGGCAGTGAGGACAGATCAAAATCAACTAAGTATGAAGGTATCATTTTATTCACCCGTCTTGGAGCAAGAGTAACGCTCGTTACTTCACCAGTAACATGCGCTCTAGTGATTCTCTAGCTTTGTCAGCAACAGCTGGTGGTACGTAAATTTGCGGCTTCATCGTTTCCAGACACTTCACCAGTTTCTTCAGGTTATTCACCTTCATGTTAGGGCAAACGAGAAACTTGGTGGCAAAATGAAACTGTTTGTCTGGGCTATCCAGACGAAGCTGATACCCTGTGCCATCTTCCGTACCTACGATGAACTCTTTCGTTGTAGACTTCTTGCAGTATTCAAGAATCGCTGTAGTGCTGCCTACGAAATCACCCATCTCCACTACTTCTGGGCGACATTCAGGATGGACAACAAATTCAGCATTCGGATATTTCGCTCTCATCTCAACAACGTCTTTAACTGTAAGCATATCGTGGGTATTACAATACCCTTCCCAGATAATCATCTTCTTGTCCGTATGTTGCTGCACATAATGACCTAGATTTTTATCAGGTACCCAGATGATTTCATCGGAATCAACAGATTGGATCACTTTAACTGCATTTGCTGAGGTACAACAGATATCCGTTTCTGCTTTGATCTCTGCCGAGGAATTGATATACGTAACCACTTTGGCATTTGGATGTTGTGCTTTTAACTTACGGAGCCCTTCAACGTTGACCATATCAGCCATCGGGCAACCTGCACGTTCATCCGGAATAATAACCGTTTTGTTTGGTGCCAAAATTTTAGCGCTTTCACCCATAAAATGAACTCCACAGAATACGATTACATCTGCATCGGTCTCTGCAGCTTTTTGAGCTAACAGAAATGAATCTCCTCGAAAATCGGCAACTTCCTGTACTTCATCACGCTGGTAATAATGAGCAAGAATAATAGCATTACGTTCCTTTTTCAACTCCATCAGCCGCTCACGCAGCTCACGGTTCATCTCAGCCTTGCGCTCTAAAGCCAGAGCTTCCACCTGTGATCCTCTCCTTTATCGGGACAGCGTTATTCACTGTTTCGTATGACTGTCTACGTCATCATTTTTCGCTTGAGAAACGAATCACAAGCGGTTTAACACCTAATGTACACAACGTTCACGACTCTGTCAATAAATGAAAAGGCTGCAGAACTCCCTGATAACCCCCCATTTTCTGCATGGTTCTTCCTCAATCTCATCATTATCGTTATATATAATTTAAAATAATCGGCATGCGTATCATTATCCCTGAATTGATTCTTATGACATAAAAAAGGAGAGCCCTTGGGCTCTCCTCTGTGTATCTGCCATTAGACAGATCATTAATTTGAATTATGATGTTGGTTTCGTTCCACCATCATCTGGATCATTGCCGTTAGGTTTATCCAGATTCGGAGTTTCGTTAGGAATATCACCCGATGGTGTTCCAGGTGTTTCATCCTTGCCTTGGATACGGACACGCACATCGCCGAGGTTATCAACGATTGGCTCTCCGCTTTCGCTCGGCGTACCTTCATCATCATTGTTGCTCTCAGCTACCGGAGTCAGAGAACCTGTCTCGATCAATTGCTTGATCTGATCCATTTCCAAAGTCTCCACTTCAAGCAATGTTTCTGCGATCAGATGCATCTCTCTCGTATGTTTTACGAGCAAGTCCTTACATTTCTCGTAACATTCGTTAATAAAGCGTTGCATTTCCTGATCAATCTCATATGCAATGGAATCCGAGTAATTCTGTTCATGTCCAATATCACGACCAAGGAACACTTGTCCTTGTGAACTTCCGAATTGCATTGGACCCAATTTTTCACTCATACCATATTCCATAACCATGCTACGAACAATACCTGTCGCTTGTTGGAAGTCGCTGTATGCACCAGTACCAATTTCGCCGATGAACAATTCTTCTGCAACACGGCCTCCAAGGAGTCCTGTTACTTTGTCGAGCAGCTCTTGCTTGGTGACAAGCATACGATCTTCTTTTGGCAACATGATTACATATCCACCCGCACGTCCGCGCGGAATGATAGTAACTTTATGTACCATATCGGCATGTTCCAAGAAATAACCAACGATGGTGTGACCTGCTTCGTGATAAGCAACAATCCGCTTCTCACGGTCACTGATAACACGGCTCTTCTTCTCCGTACCAACAATGACACGGTCAATCGCCTCGTCAACTTCTTTCATGGAGATATCTCTACGATTACGACGTGCTGCAAGCAATGCTGCTTCGTTCAAGAGATTCTCTAGATCAGCACCAGAGAAGCCCGTTGTACGCTTCGCGATAACATCCATCTTCACATCTTTGGTCAGAGGTTTGTTACGAGAGTGTACTTTCAAGACAGCTTCACGGCCTTTAACATCTGGGCGGTCAACCGTAATTTGACGGTCAAAACGTCCTGGACGCAGCAAGGCAGGGTCAAGAATATCTGCACGGTTCGTTGCAGCTACGATGATGATACCTTCGTTAGCGCCGAATCCGTCCATTTCAACGAGCAACTGGTTGAGCGTCTGTTCACGTTCATCGTGTCCACCGCCAAGGCCAGCTCCACGCTGACGACCTACAGCATCAATCTCATCAATAAAGATGATACATGGGGCATTTTTCTTCGCATTTTCGAACAAATCACGTACACGTGATGCACCGACACCGACGAACATTTCGACGAAGTCAGAACCGGAAATACTGAAGAACGGTACACCCGCTTCACCGGCTACGGCACGTGCGAGCAATGTTTTACCAGTACCCGGAGGACCTACGAGCAATACGCCCTTAGGAATACGTGCACCTACTGCTGCAAATTTACGAGGATCTTTGAGGAAGTCAACGACCTCAACAAGTTCCTGCTTCTCTTCATCAGCACCAGCAACGTCTTCAAACGTAACCCGTTTTTTCTCTTCGTTATAGAGACGAGCCCGACTTTTACCAAAGTTCATTACTTTACCGCCGCCGCCTTGCGCCTGATTAAACAGGAAGAAGAACAACAGGAACATAATGATCAAAGGAATAAAAGAGGTCAACAGTGTCAGCCAGATGCTGTCACGTCTCATTGGCTCCTGATTAAACTGAAAATTATTAGTTTCACTTGCCGCTACAAGCTCACTAATCGCTTCATCCGTAGGAGGAATATACGTTGAGAAGTTTTCTGATTTGGCTTCTGCAGGCTTCTCTTTGTATTGACCGGTTACCAGAAACGACTGACCGTCGAATTGAACCGTCAATTCAGAGACATTGTTGGCCTTAACTGCTGCGCGCAACTGATCATATCTAGGATTATCGGTGGCTTCGCCGCCATTGCTGACGAATTGGACTATGCCCACCACAACTAAAAAAAGAATTAAATAAAAAGCAGAATTCCGGATGAACCGATTCATCCCCTACCTCCTCTCGAGACACTTTAATTATTTTAACATAGCCCGACACGGCTTCTCAACAGAAGCCAGGAAACTCTCAAGGCTTGGGTCCAGGATGATATTAGCTGGTGTAGACTTCCGGCTTCAAAATCCCGATATAAGGGAGATTCCGGTACTGCTCAGCGTAATCCAAACCGTATCCAACGATGAACGCGTCAGGAATGTCAAAGCCTGTGTAATGAGCTTCAAGCTCGACCTTGCGGCCTGATGGCTTATCAAACAGCGTAACTACACGCACAGACTTGGAGCCACGGTTTTCAAGTAGATCAATCAGATAACTGAGTGTGAGTCCACTATCAATAATATCTTCGACAATCAGAACCTCGCGACCTTCAACCGAAACATCCAGATCCTTAATGATTTTGACAACCCCTGACGATTTGGTGGAAGCGCCATAACTCGATACTGCCATAAAGTCCATTTCAACAGGTACCGTTATGTTCTTAACCAAATCAGCCATAAATATAAACGCACCTTTGAGCACACAAATGACCAAAGGGTTGCGACCTTCATACTCGGCACTTAATGTTGCGCCTAGTTCCTTAACCTTACTCTGAATCTCTTCTTCGCTAATCAATACTTCTTGAATATCGTTCTGCAACTGTGCGAACCTCCTAAAGTTATACTATGAAAGCCTTACCTGAACCATAACCACTACCCCTGAATCGCTGAATCGCCTACAGTCATGTATAAAATTGCGGAAGTATCCTCTTGAACCGGTGCAACGTTCGAGCGACGAACACCAGGCAACCAAATAATGTTGCCCGCTCCGTCACATACCACTGGAATTCGTGGACGGACAGAGGGTGGGATTTTTTCATCGATGAAAATATTTTTCACCTTTTTGCTTCCGTTTAATCCCATGACTTTCATGGTATCTCCAGGTAACCGTGAACGCACAATCAGCGGCATAACCAGTTGATCCGCATCAAATGCGGCTTGGTTCGCTGATTCCGGTGCAAGATAGTCCTCGGGGATTACGGTCGTCAAGCGAAGAAATCGGTTGATTTCGGAGAGAGGAAACTCATGCGTTTCACTCCAATTCGTTAGACGATACTCGTAGGTTTGATCCTGTACGTCATTCCGTATGCCAAAGGAGATCAAATCATACTCCCGGGTACAGACAAGTGTCTGTCCGATATCCAGGCTCCAGGTCGTCACAGAGGGCTCTATCACCTTCCGACGAATGGTTTCGATACGGGTAAAGTCGACAAAATCACTGTCCAAAGGCAGATAATTCAATATTAGTTTAATCAACCTTCGTTGTAAAGCGACATGTAACTTCAAAAAGGAAGGCACCTCAAAGGTTAGCCTTCCGCCGTTCTCCTGCACTAGACACCTGTATGCGTCATATGCACCTTGTTCCATGAAATCGTCTTCATCGCTTACTATTTCAGCGAGTCGATTCAATGACGGCGTTAACTGTCCATTATACTGCCCCAAAAAAGGAAGGACATCCAAGCGAATGGCATTACGCCGATATTTACGCAGAGCGTTGCTCTCATCCGTAAAGTACGGAAATCCCCTGGTATTACAAGCTTCTACAAGGTCTGTCTTGTTTATACGAAGACATGGACGAATAAGTTCCACATTTTTTTCACGCCGTTTAAACTTCATTCCACTCAGTCCGGATAGGCCGCTGCCACGCAGTAAATGAAGCATGACCGTCTCCGCCTGATCGTCGGCATGATGAGCAAGTGCGATGCTTGCTGCATCGTATTTACTCGCCACCTCATGCAAAAATGCATACCGTCGATCACGTGCAGCCTCTTGAGATCCTTGACCTGTCATCTTCATATAAGAAGGAATATCTGCTCGTATCCACTCGAACGGCAATCCCAAACGGGCTGCCAGTGCCTCCACCATTTCCGCTTCTTGATCGGATTCACTTCGAAATCCATGATGTACATGAGCACAGATCAATTCTAACGGTACATGGTTTGAGCTTATATCGTGCATGATATGCAAAAAAGCCACCGAGTCCGGTCCGCCCGACACAGCGACGACAATCCGATCCCCAGGAACCCATAATTGATGCTCTTCCGCTGCATCCAAAACATGTCTCACCAGCTTGTCCCAGCGTAAAGCTTCCATACCTTTTCCTCATTCCTTACGTTATGTATATGCACCATGTACACTAGAACCGAAGTGCATAGATCAGAACTCCAATAAGTAATATAACAGATATAGCAAATGCATTTTTGAGCCATCTTGGCGTCGAATGCTGAGAACGACGTCTCGAAGGAATCGGCCGAGCCATGAGCTCCTTCCAACCCTTGGTCGCATGTTCGGCATCCCGAAATTGACCTCGCAACGCCTGGATCATCCAATGACGAAACGGTCTTAGTCGTTCACTCCGCTCCACCAGTCTCACCAGTTGGTTCACACTCCGCAATTGTGGTAACCCTTCGGCAGCAAGTGCCTTGAGCGCGTCAGCCTCCAATACATGAATCATCAGCATCGCAAAAGCAAACACATCATAGGTACTATCAGCAGTTCGACTTCCGGCATTCCAGAATCCTCGGTCATACCACTCTGTAAACTGCTTGACACTACGGCCAATCGATGTAACTCCACCATAATCGATCAGTTCCACATGACCATAATCCGATACAAGTACATTCTGCGGTTTAAGATCACCAAATACCCATCCCGCCTGATGCAGTTGTGCTAGTTTTTGCAGAAGCCTGAGTCCAACCAACAGTGTCCATTCCGTACCCTGACGTCGAATGAAGTGATGTAGAGCCTCACCTCGAACATAACGCATCACGTAAAAAGGAATATCACGGCCACGAACGGCATAATCATCCACATCTTTGAGATAGGAGGGAATGCCGCTCTGCCGAAGGGCCTCATGATTGCGCTGTAATTGAAAAGATTTGAGCACATTGATCTCTGATTGCAAATCTACGGGATCAAACCCCATTTTAAGTGCATAGTGCTTGCCATTTTCACCTCGCTGGACAAGAAAGACGATGCCGTTGGCTCCTTTGCCCAGCAACTTTCGAATCGTATAACGGCTGCGATTCCATTTCCCGGTAATTACTGTTCCTGGCGGGAAAGAGGCGTCAGACAACGTTGTCACCGAGCATCCCTTCTCTTTCAATGCGATATTTCCCTTCTATTTCCTGCTGTTCCTCCAGTGTACCATATCGGTAAAAATCAATCACCTTCTGAATCGCAGGACCTGTAGGCGTCGCCCCCCTCATCTGCAAACGTCCGAACAACGACCGGATACTCCCTGGATCGCTTGTCCAGTTGATATCCATAACCGCCTCTTCACCACTGTGACGTCCAGGAAAATGAAATACCGAAAGTCGGCTTGATCCAGCACGTGCTTGGAGACTTAACATCAAATCTCGAATTCCCTCTTCTACAGCTGCGAGCTTAGGCTTCATGCTCGCACTTACATCGATTAACAGAATGACCTGCAGTGGGGCTGTCTCCGCCATATTATCCATCACTTCCACAACCTGAGAACGCCGTTCTGGGTCAAGATCAGTCACCGTTTTGGGATTTTGATCTCCCAAAATTTGTGTTAACTCTCTATTAACCGCCTGCTGAATCGTCTGAACCACGGTTTTTCTCGTCATCATCTGCATGGTGTGAGCAAGCTGCCTCGTCCCCACAATCTGACTGATCCCACCCCCAGCCTTCGCAATCTCTTCTATTTCCCGGCTTCCTAGTTCACCTATTGTGCCATAATCTATAACGCCAACAACATTGACCGTAATCCCTTCCTCGTTCGCCTCAGAAGCAGCGAGTACAGGGCTTGTACCTACATTTGAACAACCGTCGGTTATCAACAAAATTTGCTTCATTCGATATCCCTCCGCTTCATAACTCTCCAACTCTATGAATAGCATTGCCAGATTGGAGAGAGTTCAAACAGAGTCGAGAGAATTAACTCACCGTTCTTGGTCGTTCCATTCGATTAATGCCAGGCACGCGAAGCGTAGCCCACTCCGGGCGATAATGCTCTACTTTGCCTACGACCACAGTCATGTCATCATAAATCTCATGTTGCTGATATCGAATAACACTTTCAAGCAAGCAGTCTGCCACATCTTGCGGATCCTCACTATCGATCTCTTGAATAAGTCGCTTCATCCATAGTTCTTTATTAACAGCATAGCCAGGTGCATCATAGATGCCATCGGTCATCATGATCAAAATATCTCCAGGCTGAAGCTGTACGGTTACCAGATCGACCTCTATATCCTTGATAATGCCAATAGGCAAATTACTAGCTGATACCTGAATAACCTCCTGCCCTCGTTTAATAAAGCTTGGTGTCGAACCAATTTTCATAAATGTGGTCTCTGCCGTATATTCATCAATCAAAGCCATGTCTACTGTGGCATACATCTCTTCAGGTGACCGAAGCATGAGTACAGAATTTACTGACTTAATTGCCAGTTTCTCATCCATTCCCGATTGAAGTAATTGTTCCAGAATATTTAGCGCCGCACTGCTCTCCATGCGTGCACGTTCCCCATTGCCCATGCCATCGCTTAGCGCCACTGCAAACGTACCATTGCCCAGTTCAACCGTGCTGAAGCTATCCCCTGATAACAGATCTCCTCCTTTGGCAGCCGCAGCTACCCCTGTGCTGATCTCAAATGTCTTAGCCGACCCGAAGGTTACCGTCGCTAAGCCTTGCCGGGCATCCATCATCGTTTCATGCAGCACCGCGATGTGCTCGTCTAATACATCTGATATTAACGGCGCAATCATTTTGCGGCACTCATCGAACCCACGCGTATAAGCATGTACAATTTCAATTTCTACATTACCTGCTTCCAGATTAATAATTTCAATAGAATGGATAGATAGCCCCAGTGATTCAAGTGCATCTCGGATCTGCTCCTCCTGCTGAACCATCTCCTCACTTTCCCGTTGAATTTCCTTCGCTAAATCCTCCATGACTTGGGAAACCCCGGATAGTTGCTCTGCAACGAGCTGCCGACTGTCGACGATCTGACGCTTCCACTGCATGTTATGCTGATACAGCCCATATTGGGCTCTCATTACCTCAAGAACCTCCTCAGGCTTGGCACAAACCCGGTTCCACTCAGCTGGAATCTGCTTGCCAGACATTTCAGGATTGGCTTCAATGGAGCTCATGACATCGGTCATATATTTGTACGTCTGAATAAATTTTGCATCCCAGCACTGAGCGCGTTTGAAGCAGTTAGCACACGATCCCTCGGCTACAGCATTCATGAAATGCTCCATTCCGCCTTCATTCTGTGCCACTTCTCCTGTGCCAGACATCTGATCAAAGCTACGTGACAATTGCCGAAACACTTGCGAAAAACGAGTTACTCGCTCCGCGGTTACATCACGGATTCTCTTCGCATATTCGTGCTGCGACTTGGTATGATCTTGGGTACCCGGCACATATTTGGATATAGCCGTCATCATGCTTTTAGGCGTTAACATAAATAACACGATAGCCGCACAAGTCTCCCATAATGAATTCATGACATCACCTGGTCCGCCCAAGTATATTGCCAGAATCGATGATCCAAGCAGCATCCCTAACGCTACCCCTGCTCGTTTCCCCTCTCGTAGCATTCCTGCCAGCATCCCTGCAAATGCGAGCAAGCTCATCTGATATATGGCTGTCATATCAGCCAGGCTCAGGATAAGCCCTGTGATAACGCCCACCGATGCACCAAGGGGGGCTCCGCCCACTAGCGCAAAGATTAGAATCAGATATCGGGAGAGCATATGCTCGACGGATAAAGACTGAATCGTCCATCCAACCGCTCCTGTCATTACAGAAGCTAGTAGGATGATGAGGCAAAGGATCTCCTCGTTCTTTAGGTTGAACTTTTTTTTGCGATAAGTAAAAATCGGTATTGCCTGGATAAACACCAGTGTCAACACGAAGCTGAGTACGGAATCCATCGTAAGCATCAGCATGGCGTACCAGCTGAACGATGGCCCAATGACAACGGCGAACAACTTGACCATAAAAGTAGTCGTAAACACCATCGCTGGCGCATAAGATAATTCAGCACGGTCATAAGACTCCAAACCTCTAAAGAAGAGATAGAAGATCGCAATCTCTGTAGCAACGATGAGTGGGACTGGAAATGGAGCAAAAAGACTTCCCGCTAACAATGCAGCACCAACAGGAATAATGTAATCTCTACGCATGAACGCAATAACTGCAAAGTAAGCAATAGCGAACGGTGACAATTCATTCAGGATCATTGCCTTGCCGAGCAGGAAACCCATAAAAGTGAGCAGGATTACCCATTTGCGTGTAGCCACCACCTGGACGGCCTTGCGGGAACTTATCCACTGTTTGAGCCGCACCGACAGCTCCTCCCGAGCTTCCGCACTCCCTTTACCAGCTTTCATTCCCGGAAATTGAATGACATTCCACTTTTCCATCATCCCAAGGCACCCCATTCGCATAATTGTTATTTTCGTGTTTCGTTCTCGATGGTTCTGATTATAAATAGATTGAGAGACGTAGTTTGTCATAATAGGTGAGTAGGGCTCAAAAAGTTTACGACAAAAGAAACACGACTGGCGCGGTGGATTCAATCCCCCGGCCTTACTGTCATTTCTCCCTTTCGGGCGTTCTGAAGCGAAAGCCAATATGTCTGATTATGAGTGGCCATGTGTCCAGCATAAGCTCGTATTAACCGGGATACCTGCGGAATGCCATGGAAACATGTCGGTAAAAAATGGTAGACGACAAATGTTCTTATATCTTGTTCAACCGCGTGCAGAAAATCGGTGAGACCAAGCATAAGTTTACAAAAAAGACGACCAATCCCGTCTGTCGTACAAGGACGACGGGAAACCTCAAAATGTGTAAGAATGTTGCTGTATCGTGCACATAGCCTTTACCTTTCCGAATAACAGAGAACGCAAAAAAGCCGCTGCCCCGAGGGACAACGGCTTTTCTTATATGAGATATCAGGTTGAGACAGACTATACGCGCTTAGCTCCACGGCCTCCGCGTTTGCCTTCTGTGTTTTTCTTGAGCGAAGAAATCCGCTCTTCACTATCTTTCAGGAAGCGTGACATTTTATCCTCAAATGAAGGTTTGCCTGCTGCGGGCTTGAAAGAACGGCCTCCGCGATCACGGTTGAATCCGCCACCGCCGCCACGACCTTGGCCACCACTTGGACCGCCGCCGCTGAATCGTTCGCGATCTCCTCCACTGCGTTCCGGTCTAGGAGCTCTCGGAGGTCTGGATTGTGTTTGTTGCTCAACCGGTTTGTCAACAGCTTGCTTAATGGAAAGTCCGATCTTGCCGTCCTTGTCAACGTTGATAACCTTTACTGTAACTTGGTCATTCAGCTTCAGGTGGTCGTTGACATCTTTGACGTAATTGTCGGCGATTTCCGAGATGTGAACGAGACCCGTGACACCTCCTGACAGATCCACAAATGCTCCAAAATGCGTGATTCCTGTCACCTTGCCCTCTAACTTGGTGCCCACTTCAATTGCCATAGAATAAAATGATCCTCCCTTAAAAATATACAACCCGATTTTTTTGAATGCCAAAATCAATGCTGTGCTGGTTTAATTATACCTTATGCCGCAAACCAAGGTCAACTGAGCACTACCCTATAAGGGAGCCTATTTTTTCCGGTTTAACGTCTTCAGATATATGAGTTATGATCCTTGCTCCGTAATGAGCCTAATTCCATCAGTTACCTGACTCTTCCACCTTAATTGGTGTCTCTTCAGGTAAATAGTAACCTTTTTTGCGCGCCAGTTGTCCTATGTATTCAGGGTCTTTCAACCGACTGACCTCATACTTCAACTGATCCAGCCTTTTCAACGTATCTTCCTTAGAAGCCTGCTGTGTAGCTAGATGTGAGCTCTTGTCCGAAATCTGCGCACCCTGAACAAGGAAGGTGTACCCTGCCCAAATGACAAAAACAATCACAAATGTCATCCATAGCATTAGACGTCTTCGTGCACCGGCAGATTTAACTTGACCTGTTGGAACCGTGGATCTACCCACAGGCGTTTTACCCATTATCGGACCTCCTTAAAACAAGCGTCTCCATATCGCTGCAATACTTGCACCCGCACGGATCAAAAAGCGTGGCGTTACCCAATACTTCAGGAGCGGCCTAAACATCCAGCGGAACAACTTACCGAATGGTACCAAACATTGCAATACCAACTTGCCGAGGAAAAGCAGTATCGCGAGCAAAAAACCTAACAGCACACGTACTAACTTGTACACTCCTTTAGCTGGCATAACGATCAGGATGTTAAGGATATGTCCACACCAATGAATCAGCGTTCTTGCGAGTTTAATTAACATTACCACAAAACGCTGGGTTGTAACACTTAAAAGCCAAAAATAGAAGCAAACCCCTAAAATCAGCCCCAAAAAGACATAAAACCGCAGTTGTCCGTGGTTCCCGGCGTATAGCATCCGAAAAACGAACAGCGCGGAGGCAACCCAATATAAAAGATCGAGCGTGTGGATGCTCCATCTTGGAAACCGAAGTTGACCGGACAGCACCCGGTAACTGTCATAGGCCACTCCCATTACGGCTCCCGAAAGCAGCATCCACATCAGTGTGATCCATTGCGTGTCTGGACTCATCGGAACATCTTGCCAAACAGGCCTTTACTGTTCTTACTCTGAGAACCGGGATCAAGATATTGCAGCGAGCTCACCGTGCCCTCAATGGACAGTAGACCTTCCTCCAGGCTCAGGTTTTTGATATGTAAATTGTGCCCCCGGATGGTCAGATGCCCAAGTTCAGTCTGAAGCAAAAATTCTTCACTGTCGAAGCTCTCCACATTGGAGACGCCTGTCAGATCTAACAGTTTCCGATTTTGCATGCTCAAATGATGCTGTTTCGCCTTCCCGTGCTCAACCATAGCATGTACCCCTCCTTCATACACCTAGCTTATGGAGCAAAGGTATGGAATAGAACCATAGGATTGTGAACAACAGCATTACCTATGAAACAATACAAAAACGCCTTCCCCGATGCGGGAAAGACGTTTCTATTCAAAGGTTATTCATTTGTAAAAGGGTATGCCAGGCAGTACTGTTACCAGTCCAGCCCGTTGTCCTTGGCAATCGGCTCTTCCTTAACCAAGGTATAGAGGCTGCTTGCCTCATCCTTCTTGGTGCTCTCCGCTAGACGTTCCACCTTCACCGTAACTAACTTCTGACCAAACTGAACGGTAAGCTCATCGCCCACTTTGACAGCGGCGCTAGGTTTCGCTTCACGTCCGTTCACTAGAACACGTCCCTGTTCAGAGACGTCTTTGGCTACTGTGCGGCGTTTAATCAGTCGGGAGACCTTCAGGAATTTATCAAGACGCATTATTTTACGGCTTCTTTAAGTTTGTTACCTGCTTTGAATGCAGGAACGATGGACTCAGGAATCACGATCTCATTCCCTGTTTGTGGGTTACGGCCAGTACGACCGGAACGTTTGCGGGTCTCAAAAGTGCCAAAGCCGATCAATTGTACTTTGTCTCCGCTAGCAAGTGCATCTGTAATTTCTCCCAAAAAGCCGTTCAATACGGATTCAACGTCCTTTTTAGTCAAACCGCTTTTGGTGGAAATGTTGTTAATCAGATCTGTTTTGTTCATTTTTAAAAGCCTCCCAAATTGAAAAAAAAGTATCTGCGATGCCTTGGCAACGTTTCGTTGCTCTTGACCCGCGTATGGTTACTACACATGTATTCTGGCTTGGTAACTGAATTCCTGCCTTGGTCCACGACTTTTTTTCTTTCGTGCAGTTACTTGTCCAACAGCAGTCTAAGTCCAGTACCCAAAACAGCCAAGGTTTAATCATGTATGTCTACCTATTCAAAGAAAACACTTGTTCGTATCATAACACACTAGCTGCAATCTTGGAATACGTTTTCCCAATATGATCCAAAACAAAAGTTTGCTATAGCCCTGCTTTCTTAGCAGCCTGCCAGTATTGCTCCATCTCGTCTACATTGCTATCTGCAAGGGTACGACCCTGTTCACGCAATTGTGCCTCGATGTATTGGAAGCGTTGAGTGAATTTGCGGTTTGTCGCTGCAAGTGCCTCTTCTGGATCGGTATGAATGAATCGCGCCACGTTGGCAGCAGCAAATAACAAATCGCCTAGCTCCAGCTTCTGTTCCTCTGCCGTTTGATTCTGCTGTACAGCTTCTTTCAGCTCAGCCAGCTCTTCTTCAATCTTGGCGAATACACCATCAACGTCGTCCCAATCAAAGCCGACCTTCGCTGCTTTTTTCTGTAACTTATACCCCTTCATCAGAGCAGGCAAGTCACGCGGTATTCCATCCAAAATGGAAACATGCTGTTGATCCAGCCCCTTGCGCTTTTTCTCCTCTGCCTTCATCTGTTCCCAGTTTTGCAGAGCTTCATTCGCATCTTCTGCCTGATTCTCACCAAACACATGCGGATGACGGAAAATGAGCTTATCATTCAATCCTTCAATAACGTCGTACACATTAAATGTACCTACCTCTTCCTCCATCTGGGAGTGAAGCAGAATCTGAAGTAGCAGATCACCCAGCTCTTCCTTCATATGGTCGGGATCATCTTCGTCGATGGTTTCAATGACCTCGTAGGTTTCTTCAATCAGGTTTTTGCGGATAGACTGGTGCGTCTGCTCCTGATCCCAAGGGCAACCGCCTGGGCTACGCAGAATGTTGACAATCTCATGCAAACGGGCAAATGAGCGCCGACGTAATGCATCATCTGTATTTTTCGGCACATAGATGAGTGAAAGGTTACCGTAACCCTCGATGCGATCCAGATCGTGGAGCGGTATCTTGTGAATGACCTCTTGACCCTGAACCCCAGGGCATGTCCAACAAATACAGGATAATCGTCCGGATACACGTCCATCAAGCACAGCTTCACATCTGACGCAGTGAATACATCATAGACTTGTCCAATGAGCGTATGCAGTTGCGGCTGCACTAGCTCCGTGTTTAAGCTACTAGCGTCGAGAAGCTGAAACCCCTCAATCGGGTCAAAGCCCAGCCTTATAAATGCCTCGTCGAGGAAACTCTCCCCGCCCATCACTCGAAGCGAAATACCCATCTGAGGACAGCGTTCTTTCAACAGGCGCACACTCGCCTCTGCCACCATAGGATGACCTGGTACAGCATAGACGATCTCTGTTCCAGGCTCGCCTTGACGAGCCGCTTCAATTAGGCGATTTGCAATCTCGTCGTACACCTCAGGGAAGGAGTCCTTCGCCTCGTAGATGGCATCAAACGATGTCATCTCCAGTCCTTCCTGTTTCAGATCATTCAATACGGGATGATCCAATGTGCGGACATACAATATGGCCGCTTGTTTCATTTTTTGATAATGCCTACAGTTAGTTGATCTGCATCTCCTGATCCGAGACCCACTACGGTTAAAGCTGCACTCATCGTTCCAGTCCTCCATCCGAACCAACCTGCCTTTTGCGAATTGCTTGATAAGCAACCCATTTCATAACTGAACTGCAGAGTACGAAATGGGACATGCATAAAAAACTTTACGCAGGGCAGCGCTCTATAATTAAACGTATTATACCAGAATCAGGCGATATCCTATAATTTGCGATTCTACTGATGTATTTCTTCAAAATCTCAATCTGTTGAGTATGGATACACCGCATTCATTTTAAAAATAAGCCGCACTCGAACCGGTGAAGGTTGAATGGCTCGTTGTAGCTGCTGTAGAGACGGTGTAATGAGATTGGCACATCATGCTGGCCTGCCGTGCGGCCGTTTAGCGCAGCACCCGCAGGCTGCGTAAAACTTTGACTAGGCGTGCCCCCACCTTGGGCACAGCCACCAGCTCTGCTGCGGTGAGCAAGCCTATGCGCGCGGCCGCCAGCACAAACACGGCTGCGCCTGCGGCTACGCCAAGCAGGCTGACGCCTACCGCGGCGATCCTGCGGTCAGCCGCGATCCCCATGCCACCGAGCAACGCTTCGGTGGCCCAGGCCATACCTGCCGCCGCCAAGCTCATGGCGGCGATCACCAGCGCCGGCTTCGCCAGGACGGCGCTAGGGGCTAGGCGCAGGGCGCTGTATCGCGCCAGTAGCGCCACATTCAGGGCAGCCGCCAGCATATAGGCGGCTGCCCCAGCCATGGCCGCGCCGACGATGCCTAGCGTCGGCACAAGCCAGACGTTCAGCAGCACCTTGACGCCTGCGGCGGCCAGCATGCTGAACGCGGGTGCGCGCACGCTGCCAAGGCCTTGCAGCAGCGCTGCTGCAATGATGCTGACGGTGCTGCCCGCTGCCGTCAGCGCCATATACCGCAGTGCTTCGGTGCCTGCGGCATCCCCGTACAGCATGCGGTTAATCGGCTCCGCCAGCACCGCGAGTCCTGCGGATGCTGCCAAGCCGATCAACCAGAACCAGCGCAGCGCGAGGCTCGCTTGCTGTCTCACGGCTTCTGGCCCGCCACGAAGCTTGGCTTCAGCCATCGCCGGAATAAAGAGCACCGACAGTGACATCGCCAGCATCGTCACCATCTGCACGAGCGGCAATCCACGGTTATATATGCCGAACGAGACCATAGACTGTAGCTCGTTTAATCCCTCTTTCTGTAACAACCGCGGTACGGTGAACGTGTCCACCAGATTCATCAAAGGCACAGCCAGTGATCCAAGGCAGACCGGGATTGCATACACAAGCAAGACTCGAATCCACTCCCGATTGGAACGCTGGGGCTCAGCGGCTCCAACCATTCGACCTTCTGCATTCACACCAACAACTTCTGGACTCAATACGTTACCTTCTATTGTCACTGTTGAGGCAGTACGCTCCGAATGATCTATGGTAGCTAGCGCAGATTTCATATCATCCTCACTACCGCTATTATCTTGCTGACTCTTTCCTTGACCCCGCTTCCGATGACGGTATCCAAATACAAGCATCGCCAGTAGCCCAGCTACACCACCCGCAAATGAACCCAGCATTGCCCCAGCAGCAATCGTATCTAGCGAAGCCTCGCGTGCCATGAGCCACAATAGCAGCACAATCATCACTGTGACACGAATGATCTGTTCTACGACCTGTGAAACGGCTGTAGGTACCATCTGCTGCATCCCCTGAAAATACCCACGCAGCCCCGTCATCAACGGCACGACGAGTAGAGCTAGTGCTGCTGCACGAATCGATGGAATAACATGACCATTCCCGATCCACTTTCCGATCAGTGGAGCTCCTGTATACATCAAGACTGCTAACACCAATCCGATTCCACCTAGCAGCATAGACGATATTCGTATGATTCGCCTTCCCTCTTCCGGTCTACCGAGTACATGCTGTTCAGCCACGAATTTAGATATGGCCACAGGTAGCCCAGCAGCCCCAATGGTAATCACCATCATATAGAACGGATACACCGTGTTATATATACCGAAGACGCCGTCTCCGCCTAGGTTCTGTAACGGAATTTTCTGAAAGGCGCCTATAATTTTGGAGATAATTGCGGCAAGCCCTAGCACAAATGCGCCCTGCAGCAGCCTTGATCCTGTTGATGGCTGTTTCATAAGTCCCTCCTGCGTATCCATACATCTGGATCAATAACAATCTCTTGTTATTATAACTGGCTGGGGCTGCGTAGACGAATTCCGTTTTACTGTTTGTAGAGGTTGTTCAAAAAGTCCGACCTTTTTGAACACGCACTTGTATTTGTGTGTGAGCTTGAGGAATAAATTCTCAAAAATTAAAAACTCCTGTCTGCCTATAGGCACCAGGAGTTGTCTGAACTTATTGTTCCATCTGTTTACCGAGGAAACCAGCAGCAGTCTCTGCCATTTTGACTTCCATCTGTGACATCTTCACCGACTCATCCTTATTGAACAGAACGACGGTTCCGATTGGATCTCCACCGGATATGATTGGCGCAATAACAAAGGAAGATAACGTCTCGTCATGATCTTTGCTAATTTCATAAGATCCATTATTGGTCTCGATAATGGTTTTACGGTTTTCCATGCAGTTCTCAACCAACTGACCTACCTGCTTGTCCAAATATTCCTTCTTAGAGCCACCTGCCACCGTGATGATGGTATCCCGGTCAGAGATTAACGTGACATGATTTGTGCTTTCATACAACGACTCAGCATATTCCTTAGCAAAATCACCAAGCTCACCAATAGGTGAATATTTTTTGAGAATAACTTCTCCATCTCGATCCACAAAAATCTCAAGCGGATCTCCTTCACGAATACGTAACGTACGACGAATTTCTTTTGGAATGACCACACGACCGAGGTCATCTATACGACGGACAATACCAGTAGCTTTCATTTACATGTTGCCCCACTTTCTCGAGAAGATTTTTCAACTACTGTTCCTTAATGGGTAGAGGAAAGTCCCAGAACGTTTAGTGTGATATCTTGACCATAGTATTCATCTGTTCCCATTTCCTTATACATGGTTTGCTGAATATAGTTGTGTTCTTTTGCAAGAAGGTGACCATCTACCTATGCGCTCTGAGATTAAATACAAAAAGGAGCAAGGGAGGCTATAAGTCCCCCTTACTCCTTATCATGCTTGTCCAGATGGCAGCTTATGCAACGTTTAATCCCTTACTTACTGCTTGAATCTGTTCCTTCATTTGTTGTTGCATCTTTATCTGTTGTACCTGCATCTGTTTTGGTATCTGTACCTTTAGTGTCATCCGTTTTGGATTCACCTTCGGTTCCTGTTTGTGTGTCTGTACCTGTTCCATCCGTACCTTCAGTGCTGCCTTCTTCAGCTTTGTCTGTTTTTGGCAGGTTCACTTCTTTTACGAGTTTATCCAATTCGCCACCTGTCATGAATGTATCAATTTTGGCAGCCGCAATAGAGCTCTTAATGCTATCTTTTTGCTCTGCTGTCATTTTGTCATAAGCATCTGTACGTGCTTCTACTTTCATGACATGGTAACCATACTCGGTTTCCACAGGATCACTAATTTTATTCAAAGGCAATGTGATTGCCGCTTGTTTAAATGCTTCTACCCATTGAGACACTGCAGCATTTTCATACAAACCGCCTTTGTCCGCAGAGCCTGGATCTTCGGAGTACTCCTTCGCGATTTCTGCGAAATCTGCTCCCCCATCCAGTTTAGCTTTCACTTCTTTGGCAATTTTAAGCGCATCTTCTTTTTTGCGCTCTTTTTGTGTTTTTGGATCTGTGAAGTTGATCAGTACGTGACGAACGGAAGCTGTCGTGTACTGCTCTTTATTTTTATCGAACTCGGCTTTCATGTCGTCTTCTGTGACGCCAGTCTCTTTATCCTTAATCACGGTCATGATCCGAGTCATATAATCCTTGATGTTATCATCCGTCAGGTTCTGCGCCTTCAGCATTTCCGGCCATTGTTCTTCTGGAACTTGAGCTTTCATTTTGTCGAATTGCTCAGTAGCCACTTTGGCACCTTCTGCTTTCGCTTCGTCGCTCGCATTTTCACTCAGATATTTGTATGCAATTTCTTGGCGAACCAAGTAATCCTTGAAGTCATCCATGTCCATCATTTGTGCATACTCTGGGTACAAGAATTTCATTACACGCTGTTCCATGTCGAATTCATTGGCTGTAATTGTACCGCCATCATACGTTGCTACAACTGCACTTGTGTCTGTTGGTTCCGGTGTTTGTGCTTCTTCCTTCTTACCGCATGCTGCTAGCAGTGATACGGACAGCACTGCAATCATACCCACGGACAGTACTTTCCTCACTGTTTTATACTTTTGTAACATCTTTTAGTTCCCCCTTTGATTTAAAAGCACTTTTCATGGATTCCAGGAATTTCTCCACCAGCTCCATGAGTTGCTTGTCCCCAAGCCCCTTGCCTTTGACATGAATAAGCATATGGGGTCCTTGTTCAAATTGTACACGTCTTTCGAACTGATTTCCAATGTGTGCAATATTGGAGAGCTCGAATGCATGCTCACGACCTTCATAAAACTTCACTGTAAGGTCATCTCCACGCTGTGTGATCGATTCTATTCCATAGATTTTGCCGTAGACTTTGAGCCTTGCTACAGCCATTAGGTTAATAACGGCTTCTGGCAGATCACCGAAACGATCCACTAACTCATCTTCCAGCTCCATTGCATCGTCGAAGGAAGAGATGACGGCCACCTTTTTGTAAATCTCAATCTTCTGGATGCTGTCATAGATATAATCCGACGGCAAATATGCATCAATACTAAGATCAAGCGTTGTATTCCATTGGTCGGAAGGTACAGGCTCTTCACCCAGCATCGTCACTTTCCGTTTATTAATTTCCTCAGCAAGCATCTGAGAATACAGATCGAATCCCACGGAAGCAATGAAGCCATGCTGCTCTGCTCCAAGCAGGTTACCTGCACCTCGAATCGACAAGTCACGCATTGCAATTTTGAATCCAGAGCCCAGCTCGGTGAATTCCTTAATGGATTGCATCCGTTTCTCTGCCACTTCAGTCAGTACCTTATCCCGTTGGTACGTAAAATACGCATACGCAATCCGGTTAGACCGACCCACACGTCCACGCAACTGATACAACTGAGAGAGCCCCATTTTGTCCGCGTCATGAACGATTAACGTATTAACGTTTGGAATATCGACACCTGTCTCAATGATACTGGTGCTGACCAGCACATCATACTCGCCATCCAAGAAGTCGAGAATCGTCTTCTCTAGCTCCGTTTCAGACATCTGACCATGTCCCACGCCAACCTTGGCTTCTGGAACCAACTCAGAAATTTCAGCGGCCATTTCCTGGATGCCTTGAACACGATTGTACAGGTAATAAACCTGACCGCCACGAGCCAGCTCGCGCTCAATCGCTTCTCTAACCAGCGCTTGACTGTGTTCAACCACATAGGTCTGCACAGGGAAGCGGTTCTCTGGCGGTGTCTCGATGACAGACAGATCACGGACTCCAAGCATAGACATGTGTAATGTACGAGGAATCGGCGTTGCCGTAAGGGTCAACACATCCACGTTTGTTTTAAGTTTTTTCAGTTTTTCCTTATGCGTTACACCAAAGCGCTGCTCTTCATCCACGATGAGCAATCCCAGATCCTTGAACACAAGGTCCTGTGACAACAAGCGATGTGTGCCGATCACAATGTCAACCGTACCCTGCTTGATGCCCTTGGCTGTCTCATTTTGTTCTTTGCGAGAACGAAATCGGCTAAGCACGTTAATATTGAACGGGTAACCTGAGAAGCGTTCACGGAATGTCTCATAGTGCTGTTGTGCCAAGATTGTGGTAGGCACGAGCACAGCCACCTGTTTCCCTTCAATCGCTGCTTTAAAGGCTGCACGGATCGCAACCTCGGTTTTACCGTATCCGACATCCCCACACAATAAACGATCCATTGGGCGGTTTTGTTCCATGTCTTTCTTAATTTCTTCAATTGCACGCATCTGGTCACGCGTCTCATCATACGGGAACATGTCCTCGAACTCCTGCTGTTCTGCAGAGTCCTTCTCGAAGCCGTATCCCTTGGACGTTTGCCGCTCCGCATAGAGTTTGATTAGATCGTCTGCAATATCCTGAACCGATGAACGAACTTTGTTTTTTACCCGTGTCCATTCGTTACCACCGAGCTTGTAAATCTTAGGCTCCTTCTCTTCTGAGCCCACATATTTCTGAATCAGATCAATCTGCTCGATCGGTACAGACAGTTTGTCTCCACCTGCATACAAAATATGCATATAGTCCTTATGGATCCCGGCTACCTCAAGGGTACCAATCCCCATGTATTTACCAATACCGTGATTTTGGTGAACGACATAATCGCCCACTTTTAGCTCACTATATGATTTAATTCGCTCCGCATTGTCCACGTTTCGAATCGGTTTCCGTGCTTTCCGCTGCTTCTGGGAGAACATCTCCCCTTCCGTAACAACCGCCAGTTGAATGGATGGCATCTCGAATCCTGTCTGCAAATTACCAATGAGCATCTCAGGTTCTGGTATGTCATAATCCAACAATACACGGCGCATACGGTCGAGCCTTTCCTCGCCACTCGCCAGCATCAATACATGAACTCCAGCTTTCTGCCAGCGCTCCATCTCTGCCTTAAGTACATTCATCTGACCATGGAAATCCTGCATCCCCCGGCTAATAAAGTTCAGAATGTTCTGAGGCTGCGTGTGTGGAACCTGACGTAAGAAGATGGACATAAATATCGTCTGGAATGGACGCTCATACAGCAGCTCATCTCCATCAGCCGATAGATGCAGGTCAGGCAGTGTCTTTCCATTTTGCATCAAATGCAGGTTCCATTCGGATTCATCCCGATCCAACTGTTTAGACGTCTCGGCAAGTCTTGCAGGCTCATCAAGTACAAGTAACGTATCCTCAGGCATGTAGTCGTAAATGGTCTTGTGTTCCGGATAGAGTGGTGAGATATATTTATACATCTCGGAGAAGTAAACATGCTGACGGAGCATCTCAATTTCGCGATGAATCTCCTCACGAAGACGCAGCTTCGCCTGCCGATCTGTCATCTTCTCAAGCTGTTGTTCCAGCAAAATAACGGCCGCATCCGCAGCCTTCTCCATGCGTTCACGATCTGCGATCAACTCTTTGCACGGCAATACAACGACTTCTTCTATCCGCTCAATAGAGCGCTGATCCGTAGGGTCAAAGGTTCGAATCGAATCAATCTCATCGTCAAATAACTCCACCCGGTAAGCAATCGGTGATGTAACTGGATAGAAGTCAATGATTCCACCACGTACACTCATTTCACCACGGGATTCTACACGTTCTACGCGCTCATATCCCAGCTTCACCATCTCCAGCAGGAAAGTATCCAGCTCTAGCGTGCTTCCTTGTTTAACTGTGATTTGGGCGTTTGCCATGACTTCTGGAAGTGGAAGATATCGCTGTACTCCGGAAAAAGGAATAACAACAACGCCCCGAAAACCTTGGGCGCAGCGAACCAACACATCAATACGCTGACCTAGTGTTTCCGGACTGGAAACAGCAGCTTCAGCGGCGACAAGTTCATTGGCAGGATAGAGTAACACTCGATCGGGTGAAAGCGCTTCCTGTAAATCTTCTGCAATTTTTTGTGCAGCAAACATATTGTGCGTAACGACGAGCAAAGGCCGGTTCATCTCTTGATGTAAGGCAGCCAGCATGATTTGACGTGCTGATCCGGAAAGCCCGGACACCAACTGCTCTTTCATCCCTGATGTAATACCGGCGGTAATGGATCCGAAGTCAGGATCTTTGGAAAAAGCTTGTATAAGTGCTTGTAACAAAAGGGGCACCTCTCTTATAACTTACTTGGTTATCTAGCGCACTAAGCGCAATACAACATTCTTAAAATTGGATACAAATCCCTTTTTACCCTGTTTCATCATAAAGGATTATTTGCTGTTTTGCCACATCGGCTTGATATACCGTGACGTTGATCAACCGAAATACGATTCCAGTTCAACTGAAAAGAAGCCTCAGCAGGCTGCCAAGGCTATAAAGGTGGAGCGGTATTCCGCTACCTCCATCATCTGTCATTACGTATTGTCGCTACCACGTCACTCTATTGAAGAGGACTAGCGAGCAGACTCAGCTCAGGATTAAGTTCCAGTGCTTCTTTGCAATAGTCACATGTAATCCGAACGGTGATATCTCCACCCGAATTATACGCTATTATATCCCTACGCTCGTCGGGGGTCAAGAAATGAAAGCCTAATTGCGCTTCCGTTATACGGGTAGAATCGATTTGTCCTATAAAGGTACGGCAATGCCTACATACATAATTCACTGACATGTTTATGCCTCCTGAACCTAGTTTATACGTCCAGTATGCCCATTAAGGCCGAATCGAACCCGGTTTATGATCATTTTTGCCAATAATGCTAGAATCAACAACTATCCGTTGAATTTAGCCATCGTTTGCTCAAACGTATGACTCAGGCTATGTTCAAGTGCATCACAGGTCTGTTCAATCGTCTGTTCGAGTGCTTCCTTTTCCTTCTTCATGAATGTCGAAAGAACATAGTCTACAATGGCGTGTCCAGGTTCTGGACGGGATATTCCCATGCGTACCCGGTTAAACTGCTGAGTACCTGTGTGCTGAATAATAGACTTAATTCCGTTATGTCCACCAGCACTACCTTGATACCGCAATCTCACTTTACCAATTTCCGTGTCCATGTCATCGTACACCACGATCAGGTCTTCCAGACTTACTTTATAAAAATCCATATAGGCTCGTACCGACTCACCGGACAAATTCATGAATGTCATTGGTTTAATCAATACCGTCTTGACACCGCCAATGTTGCCCTCTCCAATCAACGCTTTGCATTTACTCTGGGTAATGGAGATATTATGACGATCTGCCAGTCGATCGAGCGCCATAAAGCCAATATTATGACGGGTTTTGGCGTAGTTAGAGCCCGGGTTTCCGAGGCCAACAATCCACTTCATCTCGTTTCCTCCTTGGCATCACTTGAGCTGTAGCATAGACTTCATTTGTGATATTTCATATAATATCTAGAAAGTGAAGTTCCGTTTTGCGATATATAATTTCAAATGCTGCATGTTTAATTGATCTTATATACGTGTATACATCATATATTTTATTAACCCAGGAAGGTGAGCGGGTTTTGCGCGAAGACACTGGACAACTGACTCAACATAGCGATTTTATCTATCATCTTGAATATCACGTACCTGTACAGGTATATGACCGCGACACTCATATTGAGATCGGATTAATTACACGCTTCGATAATCAATTTGTCGAAATTGCCGACACGCTTTTCCATCGGCGCCGATTCCGTTTCATTTCCCGCCCCGGCTATTAGATATATGAGTCTATATTAATTGAACCGAAGAATATTCACACTTGCCACTCCGATGACAGAATAACCTTCCGATCGCTGTTATCCCCAGATTTTTCTGATTCCCTTTTCCTAAGGGAAAATCCGGCGATAAAGGCGAACGCTCCGCTTCTCCATGTTATTTCTGTCCTCTTCGTTCTCGTGTAAATGTATAGTTTAATTATATAGATTCAACATATATAAGATAACTGGGCGGTTAATTCCACTTTTATCATACGGCACGCCGACAGGGGTTACATTTTCCATTGAACCGGAAAACGTAACCCCTCTACTACTTTATGCAGACATCCTTATTCAATTTCAAACAGCTTGCTGATTGATAATTCCTCATGAACCCGGATAATTGCTTCTCCGAGTAAAGGCGCTACAGACAACACTTTGAGTTTGCTTGTCGGATTAGCATGCGTAATTGGAATCGTATCCGTTACGATAACTTCCTTCAATGGCGCATTCTCCAGACGTTCCATAGCAGGGCCAGACAATACTGGGTGAGTACAGCATGCGTATACTTCCTTCACGCCGCCTTCCATCAACGCATTTGCCCCCAATACAATCGTTCCTGCTGTATCGATGATATCATCAATCAGAATTGCAGTCTTACCTTCAATGTTACCAATGATGTTCATGACCTCACTGACATTCGGCTCAGGACGACGTTTGTCAATAATAGCCAGCGGTGCGTTCAGGAAGTCAGCGAGTTTCCGTGCACGGACTACGCCACCATGGTCAGGTGATACGACAACTGGGTTTTCGATCTGTTTTGACCGGAAGTATTGTGCCAGAATCGGTACACCAAGCAGATGATCAACTGGAATATCGAAGAATCCTTGAATTTGCATAGCGTGAAGATCCATCGCGATTACACGCGTTGCGCCTGCTTTTTCAATCAGATTAGCTACCAGCTTCGCTGTAATAGGATCACGGGAACGTGCTTTGCGATCTTGTCTAGCGTAGCCATAGTAAGGAATTACAACGTTAATTGTTTTGGCAGAAGCACGTTTAAGTGCATCAATCATGACGAGCATTTCCATCAAGTTGTCGTTAACTGGCAAACAGGTTGACTGCACGATATAAACGTGACAGCCCCGTACGCTCTCGGAGAGCTTCACTTGGATCTCACCATCACTGAAGCTGGTTGTGTGAGATTCACCCATAGGAATTCCGATATAATCAGCAATTTGATGGGCAAGCTTTGGGTTAGAATTGCAAGTAAATATTTTTAATTTCGAATCAAAATAAGTCATAAAATAAAAACCCTCCGTGCTGGTTCATTGGAATCTATAAGCGTCTGCGACATGTCGGCACCTCCCAAAAATCGGGAGGCAATGTTGTTATCAAAACCCTTATTCGGGTTTGGCGTTTTGTTTCTTGGCTTTGGCACGTCCACGGATCTTCTCCGCATAACCCGGTTTGTTCTCCTGGCGTGGACGAGCAATGGCGAGATCATTCTCGGGAACGGAATGGGTAACGGTAGAGCCTGCAACGACATAAGCGCCTTTTCCTACCGTAATGGGTGCAATCAAATTGACGTTGCTCCCTACAAAGGCATCATCTTCAATGGTTGTCACAGCCTTATTATAACCATCATAATTGACCGTTATTGCACCACAACCAACATTTACGTTTTTCCCTACTTGAGCATCCCCAATATAACTAAGGTGAGACACTTTGGAGCCTTCATCAATTGTAGCATTTTTCACTTCAACAAAGTCACCAATTTTTACACTGCGGCCCAATTTAGTTCCTGGACGCAAGTTAGCAAATGGACCTACAGAAGCTTCGGCACCAACCTCAGCTTTCAACAGCACAGAATGTTTAATTGTAACTCCATCCTGAATACTGCTGTCTTCGATATCTGCATGCGGACCAATATGACAAGCTTCACCAATGGAAGTCGTGCCCTTAAGAATGGTTCCTGGGTACAGCACTGTGTCTGATCCAATCGTAACATCCGCTCCGATATATGTCGATGACGGATCGATGATTGTAACACCGTTCAACATATGTTTAACGGCTAGACGTTCACGCATGAATGCTTCGGCTTGTGAAAGAGCAAGTCTGTCATTTACCCCGATCGATTCTGCAATATCATCTGACATGTAGGCTTCGACCACTTCTCCACCGCTCTTAAAAATGCCAACAACATCAGTAAGATAGTACTCTCCTTGGGCATTCTGATTCGTTACTTTCTCCAAAGCTGCGAACAGTTTTGCATTATCGAAGCAGTAAGTGCCTGTGTTAATCTCCTTCACAGCATCTTCCTGTTCATTACAATCCTTCTGCTCCACAATTCGTTGCACAGAACCATCTTCTCCGCGAATAACGCGTCCGTATCCTTTGGGATTGTCCAATTCAGCTGTAAGCACGGTAGCTGCTGCACCGCGACTCTCATGAAGCTTCATTAGACCTTCCAGCGTTTCACTCGTTACAAGCGGAGTGTCACCGCAGACTACAATCGTCGATCCGGCTTCATTACCAAGCAGAGCCTTCACCTGTTGAACGGCATGACCTGTTCCCAGTTGTTCTGCCTGAAGAGCGTATTCTGCTCTTGAACCCAAAAATGACTGCACCGCTTCGGCACCATGGCCTACCACGACTACACTGCGTTCTACGCCTGCGCGTAGAGCCGCATCAAGCACATGACCCACCATCGGTTTACCACATACGGGATGCAGTACTTTGTACAATTTGGATTTCATCCGTTTTCCTTGCCCTGCGGCAAGAACAATAGCCATTCGTTTCAAAATTCACGACCTCCTGTTTCTGAAAATCTCATCAATCTGGGGTTATAACTCCCTTTTCAATGAGTATCGTTCAGCCGGTTCTACGCCGGTCTTGTTCATCGCTTGCTGTCCTGTATTCACGCGTAACAACGCGGACACCAACAATCGTGACCTATATGTATACGCCGTGTACCTGCGAGCTTAACCGAATCCCATGATTCCTAAGATGCCGCCCTGTCACCAAGCGCACGCTGCGCTTTTTTGTTCTTCCAACATTCATAACGAATTGTTATGAAAC
Organism: Paenibacillus sp. DCT19; assembly: GCF_003268635.1. Classification (NCBI taxonomy): domain Bacteria; kingdom Bacillati; phylum Bacillota; class Bacilli; order Caryophanales; family Paenibacillaceae; genus Paenibacillus; species Paenibacillus sp. DCT19. The sequence goes on along the minus strand of NZ_CP029639.1, from coordinate 41,306 downwards.
ACTACTCTGCGAATAAACTCAATACTGAATATATCTTATTCCGGTCAAAAAGAAAAGAGAGCCATAAGACATGGCTCTCTTTTCCTTCGAACCCCAATAATGTTCTCAGGCACCTTCTTCAATGACTTCTTCCTCAGTAGCAGCGCGATCATATTCAGTCAATACAGCCGCCTGAATCTTCTCACGAGTACCGGAAGAGATCGGGTGGGCGATATCACGGAACTCTCCGTCAGGAGTCCGCTTGCTCGGCATAGCAACAAACATTCCGTTGTTACCATCAATGACACGAATGTCATGAACGACGAATTCGTTATCGATGGTAATGGATGCGATAGCCTTCATTCTCCCCTCCGAGTTAACGCGGCGGAGTCTGACATCCGTAATTTGCATGTGTGTGTTCACCACCTTTTTCCATCAGAACTTGGTGTATAATTCCACACAGCCTATACGAACTCCTTCTTTTTATAACCATAAAAATGTCCTAATTTCAGGAATTTTTTTATTTAATACACAATTCGACAACGTTAGTGCCAGGTCGATGGAAAAGAAGCTTTCCCGACATGCTATTCGCCATCTTTCTACACATCAAAATAGTTGCCAGGCTTGACGGAAATGTGTCTGCTCTTCGCATCTACTGCTGTTAACTTCGCCAAGGAAACATAATCGGTCAACAGGCGTTCTTCTGAATCGATAGAACCAGATTCCACCAAGACCCCTACACCGGCTACAGTCGCATTAAACTCAGCGAGTAGATCGATCATTCCCTGAACCGTGCCCCCGGCTTTCATGAAATCATCCACGATAAGTACCCGCGAATGCTCACGCATCGCCCGGCGCGATAGGGACATCGTATGCAAGCTTTTATGTGAACCCGATACATAATTGATACTTACGGCCGATCCTTCCGTAGCCTGATGGTCCCTGCGTACGAGCACAACAGGCAGGTTGAGCTGGGCACCCGTCGCATATGCGAGTGGTATGCCTTTAGTCTCTACCGTCATCACTACATCAATGCCCATATTACCAAATGCAGTGGCAAAAATTTTGCCTGCTTCATTCATTAATGCAGGTTGACCAAGCAAATCAGACATGTAGAGGTATCCACCAGGCAAGATCCGATCCGGCTGCTCCAATTGGGTACTGAGTCGCTCAGCAAAAGCAAGAGCCAGTTCTCTGGACACCTTAGGAATCCACTTCACTCCCCCGGCTGCTCCGGCCAACGTTTGCAGCTCTCCTGACCCACCTTCTTCGAACACTTCCTTGATAATCGCCAAATCTTCACTGATCGACGACTTCGCAGCCCCATAACGTTCGGCAAATGTGGTGAGCGGAATCACCGTATGCGGTCTAGACAATAAGTACTGCGTCATTTCAACCAGCCTTGCGCTTCGTTTTAATTTCTTCACAGAGATCCATCCTCACGATCACGGAAAACATCCAAATCCGAATAATTATATAAAAATATATCACCTTTATACGTGTTTGTACATCATAAAAGTAGGTATTCCACAGCAAATTTGTTTTGAACAACCACTAAAAGCGAATGCTATGTCAGCATTCGCACAGCGTATACTTCTTTACAGAAGCCACGAAGCCCGTTATAGATCCGTGCGACCTTGGACTCCTTGGACACTAGCCCAAAAACAGTTGGGCCACTTCCTGACATTAATACCCCATCTGCTCCCAATTTGATCATGGCATCCTTCAGATGCTGTACCTCCGGATATAACTTCAGGGTTACATCTTCAAGCACATTCCCCATCTGTCCACATACTTCAGCAAACGACTGATTGCGAATCGCTTGTTCCATTTTGACAGCACTTGGATGGCGAACAATCTTGTCACTGCGGAAACGACCGTACACATCTGCCGTAGATACATTAATAGGCGGCTTGGCCAGTATGACCCAACATTGCGGCGGATTGGGGATCGGCGTCAGCTTCTCCCCTCGACCTGTTGCTAAAGCGGTACCTCCAGTAATGCAAAATGGTACATCTGATCCAAGCTCGGCTCCAAGCTCCTGTAGCTCATGATCGGGAATATTTAGACGCCAGAGACGATTCAAGCCGCGCAGCGTTGCTGCTGCATCACTACTGCCGCCTGCAAGACCGGCAGCGACTGGAATCTTCTTATCCAGATGAATATGCACTCCTGATCGAACATCATAACGCTCTTTAATCAGCCTAGCTGCCTGAAAAGCCAAGTTCTTCTCATCCAGCGGAATATATCCAGCCTGACTGGAGATAAAGATCGTATCCCGAGGAAGCTCGGAGAATTCTAACCGATCAGCCAAATCGACCATGGTCATAATCATTTCAACTTCATGGAATCCATCATTTCTTTTATGTAAAACATCAAGCATTAAATTAATTTTAGCAGGCGCTTTTTCGTAAATTTTCAAGACGTTCACCCGTCCTCACCTTTTCCCTAAGACAACTTAACATATTATATCAAAATAGGGCTGTCAAGTCATTTCTATTCCGCATCTATGGGGAAAAAGCGAGGTGATCCTGATGGATTGCCCCGCTCTCCAAACCAGATGAATTCAATTTAGGATTTGCGTGCTGCCTGCTCGGCGAGTTGGATCGCTCGCTTCACCATGTTGCCCGCATCTTTGGCCTTGATACCGCCCCAGCCTTCTTGCTGGACAGTATCGTAGAAACCGAGGTCTTTCGCCAGTTCGTATTTAAGCTCCTCTGACATTACACTTCTTCTTCTGCGGCTCATACAACCATCCCCCTTAGATTAAGCTCATCAATTAGTCCAGTTCGTTAATTGGCAGAAATGACGGACGAGCAGGCTCAAGATTGTGGAGAAACAATCCTAAGGATCACTTGAACCTGTCTATGTAGTATGTCGTAACTGCTTAAACCTCATTCCTAATAAGATGGGGAGATGGAATTCCTCATTTATGAAAATAAAAAAGCGATCCGCCTTGTGGGGCGAATCGCCTGTAAAACGATGCTTACGGCTCCATATAAGAACTATGCGTCTGGCTGCCTGGATCAAATACCATGACTTCCACCGACTCCGTAAGTATATCTGCATAACTATAAGATACTCGCTTGAAGGTTTCTTGTTCCTCATCAAGCTTAACAATAAAAACAGAAGGGTACGTTTCTTCCAATACACCCGTACGCTCGATAGTCTTACGGCGGCCACCATTAGCCCGCAACATAATTTTCTGACCTATATGAGCGTCGAGATTGCGTTTGATATCCAACAGCGTATTTTTAGCCATTGTCGACGACCACCTCTTTTCTTGTCCATTATACCTTAATTTACAGTCTATGTCAAATCAAAACCAATTATTATATCAGCATGGAAAAGTTCCTGTCAATGAATTTTTTTGCAAATAAAAAAAGCCCCAAACTGGGACTTTCTTCGCACAACCTTAAACCGCAGATGGGTTCACTTTTAACGTGGACAAATCGTTCAATCCAGGTAACCCGACACGGTAACTGCCACGCGTTTCTACACCACCCACGCCTTGGCTTCCGCTAATGGTATTATGCAGAATGTCATTCATATTCACCGTATCTCTGACTGAAGTAAAGGAGGCTTTGGCCGCCACATATACCGGATCAAGCGCATGAATCAGAATTCTGCCTGGTGAACTGGCGAAGTTCGCCCCTGCCCGCAGCAGAGCCTCAAAATGAGACTGACACGCCCCTGCAACGATCGTGAGCGCATCCAGGTGACGTTCGTACTGCCGAGCAACCTGGATTGCTGCCACAAAGTTCTGAGAGTTCTTGTAGCTTCCCAGACTATACAGATCGTAAGGCTGGCGAGTCTTCAGCACGCCATCATGTCCTGTAATAACCACAATGTCCGGCCGAACCTTAGGTAAAAGATGATACAACGTATCGGCCATAGCAGACTCGTGTACATACTGTCCCTCTGCAGGAACGCGAAGCTGCTCGTAGAGATTCATGCTTTTTTTCAAATAGTTTGGATCTCCGTCCAGATGAAGTACTTTGCCAGGCATCTCGAAATAAGCAGGCTCTTGCTGCTGAGTCCATTCCTGAACCAATCCTTCTCGATTACGCTCTGCCTGTTCCATCCGGTTTTGCTGCAGACGAGAAAGCGTCTGATGAGCCTTGACATGCGCCTGTCGGGTCTTAGCGCTCTGCGGTTCATATGGAACCTGTATTAAATCATCCACTGGGGAATCGGCAAGCAGTCGGAACTCGGTACCTTTAATGACGGCACTGTCCACCTGAAGGCCTTCCACCCGAAAAGTCACATCTCCACCGTATGACTTTCGAACGACCAAGTCTCCGATATTCATCAACATAATCACCTCTACCCCATCGTATGGGCTAGAACCCGGATTGGTTCATCCGAATTTAAATACATTACATAGCAAACCTACAATTCTACAGATCAATTTCATAAGAAGACCTGTTTATAAGGAGTCGCCTGTACTGGAAATGCCTATAGCGCTGCACGAACTCCAGCTTCCCACATCACCGTGCTTAACGTTGCATATTCCTCCAAGCTGAGAGTCTCGCCACGTCTAGATGGCTGAATGCCGGCCTGCTCCAATAATTGGTCAGCCTGCTCCCGATTATCCTTTGTAAAAAAGCGAGATTTTAGGTTGTTGGAAATGGTTTTTCTCCGCTGTGCAAAAGAGGCCTGTACCACCTCGAAGAAGTGTGCTTCATCTGGCACCTGCACTGGAGGTTGTTCCCGAACCTTGAGTTTAATAACCGCCGATTCCACATTAGGTTGTGGGATGAACACTGTTGGTGGAACAACACAGACAAGTTCAGGCACACTGTAGTATTGTACGGCAATACTCAGACTGCCATAGTCCTTGGAACCAGGTGCAGAAGCCATACGTTCAGCTACTTCCTTCTGAATCATGACCACGATGCTGTCCACGGGCAGCTTTTCTTCCAGTAGCTTCATCATGATCGGCGTTGTCACATAGTAAGGCAAGTTCGCAACAACGCTGACTTTGTCCACTTGACCAAAATCCGTTCGGAATAACTCCTCCAGATCCAGCTTCAATACATCACCATGATGAACCCGTACATTGGGATAAGGCTCCATCACTTCACCTAAGATCGGCAAGAGCCGCTGATCAATCTCTACTGCCGTTACAGGTCCTGCAACCCTAGCAAGCCGCTCCGTTAGTGCTCCGATTCCCGGCCCGATCTCAAGTGCACCTTTGGACTCGTCCAAATCTGCAGCGTTAACGATCTTGTTCAATATATTTTGATCAATTAGGAAGTTCTGTCCTAGGCTCTTCTTAAATGAAAATCCATGCTTCTGAATAATTTCTTTGGTTCGCTTGGGTGTTGCAATCTCCAACGTCTCTTCCATACCCTTCATTTACTTCACAATCCTTCACATTCGATTTGCGATAATGCGGCAGAGAATTCTTCTCGGGTGATCTGAAACACACTTAGCCGCTTGTGAAACTGCTTCCCGTTACAATATCCGATGCCGAGTATATTCCCCATCTCCATGCGACGTGCGGCAGCCTGGGGATGCACAATGAGCCCAGCAGCGATCAGATCCTCCCAATCAATCAGACTCGGTGCTCCTTCATAGGACGTATGCACACGTGCTAAGGCATGGCGAATAGCTTCTGGCGAAGCGTTCTCGACCCCGATATCTCCTTTGCGCGTTGCGTCAGCCTCAGGAATGAAGGCGTGCTTACAACCTGGTACCTTATTGGCAATAATTTTCCGTATCCGCTCGCCAGCATGATCTGGATCGGTCAGGACAATGACACCTCTTCGCTCCTGAGCAAGTGCAATGCGCTTTAGAATCCGCTGATTAATGGCTGAGCCGCCTGTTTCAATGGTATCCGCCTGAACGGCGCGCCTTATCGCCACCGTATCGTCACGTCCTTCAACCACGATCACTTCTTTTATCATGTTCCAATTCTTCCTTTCTAACGCAAAAAGAAGAGGAATATCCCTCTTCTCTGGCAAACGGCGGGCGAGACTGAATTCAGACCCTCCCGCCGCATATTCCGCATGAATCATTCATGCCTTATATTTTATAGCATTCCCATTTCAAAGTAAAACGATTTTAGTTTGCTTCCGGCTTCACCGGACCGATCACATAGACCGTTTTACCTTTTTTACGTCCGAAGTTAATGGCATGCTTCACACTGTCATAATATACGTCAATCTTATTACCTTTAATAGCTCCGCCCGTATCTTCGGCACGACGGAAGCCGAGACCTTCAATGTATACCCACCATCCGATGGGAATGACTTTCGGATCGACCGCAATAGTGCGACCTTCTGTTACCCGAGTACCGGAGGCTGTTTTGGTGCCAATGCCAGGCTCTTCAGAAGAATATGCCGTCATAGACACATTTTTGAGGACTTTAGAATATTTAAAAGAAGTACCTGAAACGGTAATAACTTTGCTGCCCGAGGCAGAAGATTTATCCGAGTTCGATGATGCTGTTTTTGTTGCTGTTTTTGTCTTCGAAGTGCTAGCTGATACCGTCTGGATTTCAGGCTCCTTCACGACAGGTACAGGTTTAGCTTTGGTTCCGACAGCGATGACCTTATCTACGCGATTGGTCGATACCGACTTGCCTACCATTTTCTTGGAGACTAATTCTCCATCTTGGAACACTTTCTCAATATGTTGTACGAGTGTACCTTCTTTACCACTTACGATGACGCGGTTGTCACCTTTGTACAAGCTAGGGTCAGCCGTTTTGATGACTTTGAATGCGATGGGCTGCTCCACATCAACTGTACGCTTTGTTACACGCACTACACGGATTTTCATATCCTCTTTGATTGAAGTTCCAAGTGCAGGGTAAACTTTATCATCGCTTGCAATTTCAATACCCGACTTTTGAATTACCTCTTCTACCGATGCATCGGTTGTATACAGAGTCTTGGTGTCTCCGTCTGCCGTAATATTTACTGGAATGGCCCGCTCAATAACGATGCGGTCTCCATCTGCAATCGCCCCATTCAAGGGCATGGATACCTGATCGTGAGGGCTGACTGTGATTGACTGCTCCTCTAACAATTCTTGAAGCATTCCTGTACGAGTCTCTACCGCCTGAGCTTTGCCATCGATAACCAGCGAAATTTGTTTCCCGGCCTGACCATAAACGACTAACAAGATCATGATTGTAAGCGCAATTGAGAATATCGCGATCAATGCCATTTGACGCATGTTCTCATGCTTCCACCGTAACGCGAAAGACTTACTGGATGATCGTGACTCATGGGTCTCTTCTGTTTGGAATGTGCCCACTTCTCCGTCCTCCTTCATAGCCTCGCCGTCTAGAGTAATGCATGATGTCTTTGACGCGACTATACCTGATTTTCTACAGAACACGGGTTAGACCAACCTAGCCGGTTCTGCACCATGAATCAATCTTCGCAACATGATGTCATCCTCCTGAATACTTACCGTATGATGACAGTATTTCTTTTATTCAAAAACAAAAAAAGCCAAAGAAAGAGTGTAAGAGGACTCTTTCGTGGCTTCCGAATGATTTTGAATATCGGAAATTCATGCACGAGGTTGCCTCTCTTTTTCCGCTTGCGAGGTTAGCTGTCGGGTTCGGGCGAAAGAGAGCCGCCCTATCTCCGGTCACCCGCTCATGGCGGACGCCCTTGAATTCACCCCGAGACCCAAAGAAGAAATCAAATAGTGGCTTCGCAGATCATTCCGCTGCTTTTGGGTCAGCGAACGATGCGCACCGGCTATATTCACCGATGTTTAAGCCCTATTGGTTCCCCCGCTCTCCGATAACGGAGACTCAGCGAGATTGATTCATGAAAGTAATGTTGTTCATCGGAAAGTGTCCCTTTGTTCATCCCCCGAACATCTGTCCAATTTTCCGCACAACAATTCACTGAAAAGATGATATCCTGTTTCGATGCATGTTGTAAAGCGTTGTTCAAGTACGTTTTTCTAAATATTTGGTTAAAATATTGTAATATTCTTGATTTATTTGGATCAAAAAGCAAATTACCTCCGTCTAGCTCACTTTTTCATCCCATTTGCTCCATTTTTTAACGAATACCAAATCGTTCCATGGCATTTTTGGTGGTTATTGCGGCAATTTCCTCTAGCGAAATGCCTTTAATTTCCGCAGCTGCTTCTGCAACCAGACGTACATGCGCTGTCTCATTTCGTTTACCACGAAATGGATGTGGAGTCAGATAAGGAGCATCTGTTTCAAGGAAAAATCGATCCATCGGAACCTTCTCCAGTACCTCTTTGGGTTGCTTCGCATTTTTGAACGTAATTGGCCCTCCGAATGAGAGGTGAAATCCTAGATCAAGACATAGTTTCGCGGTTTCCCAGCTACCTGAGAAGGAGTGCATTACTCCGCCAACGTCTCCAGCCTTTCTTCTCGCAAAATTTTTACAATGTCCTCATGTGCATCCCGATTATGAATGACGATGGGCATGTTCAACTCACGAGCTAGTCCAATCTGCTGTCGAAGCACACGCTGCTGTACATCCTTTGGTGACGTATCCCAATGATAATCTAAACCAATCTCGCCAATCGCCACGACTTTTTCATGCTTGCATAAAGATGCAATCCATTCCAAGTCACCTTCTTGCATCGTGATTGCATCCACCGGATGCCACCCAACAGCTGCGTAAATAAAGTCATATGTCTCGGCTAATTTCATAGTGGATGGAATTGTTTCTCGGTTAAAACCGACATTAATCATGCGGCTAATCCCTGCATCAACAGCCCGCTTGATCATAGCTTCACGATCCTCGTCGAATTGGGGCGCATCTAGATGGGTATGGGTGTCGAATAACATCATGTTTCGTTCTCCCTTTCTGTCGAATCAGAATAAATTGAATAGTGTATTCACGCTTATGCACGTGCAATCATATCTGATTAAATTTTTTTTAAAAAAGTGAATTTTTCAGTTAGATAAAATGGGCTTATAAAGGTTTTTTTTAAACGATTTGACCCTAACTACCTACAATATGTGGATTGAATTAGCGACAACATACTCTATATGTAGATCTGTTTAGGGAAATATAATTTTATAAAAAAACCTAAGATTACAAAATTATGTCGATCTACATATCCTCTCCATTAAAGCAGATTACTGTATCATGAGAACATCTCAGGTTAGAAATGCTTTTTAGCATAGCTACTTTGGCATAAAGCCGCACCACCCAAATCATGAGAAGTAGGGGCGCAAATGAGATGGCAACTCATGAAGAATGGCATCAACCTTGTTCTGTGGGTAGTATAGATGATGCTTTCCACGATGAATGCCACTGATTGAACGGACAATATCGGAAACCTCTGATAGCTCGTGCAGCTGGTCCTGCCGATCAAGCAACAAGATTTGCTTATCCGTCGATTCATTCGGACGAAACACATCATACGGAAGATCGGTCGGAAAATCAATTTCTAGATCATACTCAGGATTTAATCCTGCCTTGGCGAAAGCTTCTCGCATCTCTTCAATCGTCTCTACATCGATCTGTTCTACCTCTACATACTTATATAATCTGCGATCCATAAATCGTTCGCAGAGCTCACTTAGAACAGCATCGTCTTCTTTGCGCCATTGCATGAATGCCGTTTGGATCAATGCTTCGTCCAGTTGCAGATATTCATGAACAGCAAGTTCACCTTCAAACAACTGGGGCAAAGGATCAATCATGAAACGGAAATTAAATCCCTGCTTCACCAGCGTTTTAGCTCGTTTAAAAATTTGACGCAATATAATCTCAGAACTGCGGGTAACTGGATGGAAGTAGATCTGCCAATACATCTGGTACCTAGACATCAAGTAATCCTCCACAGCATGCATACCCGACTCCTTGACCACGATTCGTCCGTGGTAGGGACGGAGCATACGCAAAATCCGATCAAGGTCAATCGTACCATAGTTAACACCTGTGAAATACGCATCGCGAAGTAAGTAATCCATGCGATCAGCATCAAGTGGACTTGTAATCAAATTGACCACAATAGGTTTTTCGTACGTTTTTTGTATCACCGATGCAACCTTCTCTGGAAAATCTGGCGCATACCGTCTTAAGATGGCCCCTACCTCGGTATCGCCCATAATGATGCGGCAAGTCCAATCTTCATGATTCATATCAAATGCTTCTTCAATGGAGTGAGAGAATGGGCCATGTCCCAAATCATGTAGTAAGGCAGCACAGAGAGCCACAATCTTCTCCTCTTTCGGCCAATCCGAATAATGACTTCTTTCAAATTGTGAAATAATTTTACGTGTAATCTCGTACACACCTAGCGAATGAGAAAAGCGGCTGTGTTCTGCTCCATGAAAAGTCAGATACGATGTACCTAGTTGGCGAATCCGACGTAGGCGTTGAAACTCGGGGGTATTAATCAACTGCCAGATAATCGGGTCTTGCACATGGATATAATTATGTACGGGATCTTTGAATACCTTTTCCTCCGTTAAACGCTGTTCCATAATTGTCACTCCTTTTAGTTTATTTTATTTTGTTTTGTCGTTTCCGCCCCGAAATCCAACATTGATTCGACATACTTTGTCGAATGTTGTCGAACACAGGGGTTATAATGTTTTCCAAATCGACAAAGCTCACTTTCGTGTTTAAATGTGAAAAATAGCTTCTAATCCCTTACCCATCTTAATTTTATCAAAAACAGCCTTAATTTTAAGCTAATTTTAAGGTTGACTGTTTTGGGAATCGTTGGTATGATGGGTATCATAAAACATAAAATAATGTCGAATAATGACAATGATAAGTAGCTGAGAGGAGCACTGATTATAATGATGAAATCAACAGGTATTGTAAGAAAAGTCGACGAACTGGGACGGGTAGTTATTCCAATCGAATTGCGCCGTACGCTGGGTATTGGTGAAAAGGATGCTCTTGAGATCTATGTTGATGGTGAGCGCATCATGTTGAAAAAATACGAGCCAGCTTGTATCTTCTGTGGTAATGCTGAGAACGTAACTTACTTCAAAGGTAAAATTGTTTGTAACGAATGTATTTCCGAGATCCCTGCACCTGTGACAAAATAAGAAATATCAGGTATAATGGACTTATTCAATTGTTATTTCTAACCTTTTTATATTCCTTGATTGCCTTCCCGGTGTGAACCCCACCGCTGGAAGGTCTTTTTTTGTCTATTTACCCAAAGAAGCCTACTTGTCTTGCCTCTTGAGGCACATTCGAAGTAAGCGGTGGATTCAATATGACAACACATAGATTAACTATTGATGCCATATACCTGAATCAATTTCATAACTCATACCATTGATTCATTTATAAAATTTTTTTCCACCGCATCTCCGTTTTAATATTTCTTTAAGTTTCCAATTAAGGTTGCTTTAAGGTTTTTTTTATGTCACTCGATACATAGATTTGGCTGGATTTATAATAAAGCGTTATACACGTCTCTTTTCGTTAACCCTCGATCTGTACCCGTTTTCTTCATCGCATCCTTACGACCTAGACCCTCGGACTCATAATGGGCTACATGCTCTTCCAATGAAAGCTGTTGCCACCATGCTTCACGTTCTGCTTTCCGTTCATGCTCCTTGATCCCATCAACCAGAAGACAGTACTCTCCAAGTGGTGGATGCTCTTCGAGCCATTCGATACATTCTCGGATGCTACCTCTTGCAAACTCCTCATGGCGCTTAGTCAATTCTCGAGCCAAAACTACAGGACGATCACCCAAGATCTCTTCCAAATAGGATAGTGTTTTACGAATGCGGTGAGGTGACTCATAAAACAACAAAGTGCCGTTTGATTCGTCAAAAGCCTCCAGCACTTTTCGCATATCTTTTTTCTCTCGCGGCAGGAAACCACCAAAGGTGAATCGTTCTGTCGGTAGCCCCGACACAATCAGAGCAGACAATGCTGCATTCGGTCCTGGGATCGGAATGACACGAATTCCAGCTTCAATGGCAAGCTGTACTAGGTCAGAACCAGGGTCAGAAATAGCCGGTAAACCTGCATCACTGACGAGTGCCAAATTTTTTCCTTCTATTATATAGCGTATCAGTTCAGGCCCGCTTGCGGCCTTATTATGCTCATGGTAACTAAACAGCATGGAAGGTGTAATATCAAAATGGGTTAAGAGCTTTCTTGTCTGTCTCGTATCCTCGGCCGCGATGATGTCACATTCCTTCAATGTGTTGATCGCTCTGAAGGTCATATCGTCCAGGTTACCAATTGGGGTTCCGACCAAATATAAATTTCCTGAGCCTTCCGTTCGATCTACATAGCTTTTCTGAACGTTCAATGTCATCTATAGCCCTCCTTCCACGGGGTGCGATTTGTTTTGTGAGCCATAGTAGATATCCATAATCTCTTCACAGTAGGTTCCCTCTTCATTGTACACAATGAGTGGTGGAAGCATCCTTACTTCTGGCTTTCCATCCTTAGAAGCTTCTATTAATACCATATTTGCTTCTAGATGTGAGCGAGGATGAACCATTCGAATCCGTTTGGGTTCCAGTTTGTATTCCCGCATGAGAGAAATGATCTCGGCAATACGCTGAGGACGATGAACCATCGACACTTTTCCGCCATTACGAAGCAGTCTACTACACGCTTGAATCACTTCTTCCAATGTACATCCGATCTCGTGGCGTGCCATAGCTTGATGAGTATTCATCTTCAGATCACTGCCATTCAGTGGCATGTAAGGTGGGTTAACCGTTATTGCATCGTAAGCTGCATGTCCAGTCACTTTGACAAGCTCGCGCAAATCCCCTTCATGGATGGTGATCGACTCGCCCAGTCCATTGAGTTGCACACTACGTCTTGCCATATCTGCTAATCGTGGCTGAATCTCAATTGCCTCCAAATTAGCCTGTGTGCGTGTCGTTAATAAAATCGGAACTACCCCGTTACCTGTACATAGATCAAGCACCCGACCACGTTTAGGAACAGAGGCAAATCTCGCTAACAACACAGCATCCATGGAAAAGCTAAACACTTCGTCACTTTGAATAATCTTTAGATCGTGAGAGAGCAAGTCATCAATTCGCTCTGACTCCTGTAACATTACTGAATTTTCTGTCATATGATGCACTCATCCTCCGGTAAGCTATGCTTCGTTACATTCTTTAACCTTAAAATATTTTAACCTTAAAAAAAACCGTAGGGTATCTTCCCTACGGTCACTTCATTTATTAAGAAAAGACAGGCAGAACAGACAATCGCCTTCCGTACGTAAATGTCCATAATAGACATTGCAGATATGGAAGCCTTCGTGATACAACCGAGCTAAGTTATCATACCCTTCACCTACAACATCTTCTCCGGTAGCCGGCCCTGCGGGTCTTGCAATCGGAGCTAGTGCAGAAGCAGCGGGCAGATCAGCTGGAGCTTCACGCTTGAGCAGTTTACGCAACTGCTCATTCTCAATCGTAAGCCGCTGATTATCCTCAAGCAGCTCTTTGACAATCATTTTCAACTCACCTAAATCACTGTGCAACTGACCCAATTGGGTTTCCATTTCATGAATGTGCGTAAACAGATTTTTCTTTTCCAAGTTTCCACCCCGAAGCAACCTTTATGGTTTACTTGATAACGACGTCATCCAGCGGAAGTTCTTTGACTTTACTGATGTCGAACAGTTGAACATGGACTGTGCGATTACCGGCATTGATTCCGACAACTTTTCCTTCACCCATTGAGGTGACAACCAATTTGCCTACAGCCGGAAGTTCTTCTCTCACACTTTCGTAGTTATCATGCTCAAACTTCAGACAGCACATGAGTCTTCCGCACAACCCGGAAATTTTCGTCGGATTCAGTGACAGGCTCTGATCTTTAGCCATCTTGATTGATACCGGCTCAAAGTCTCCCAGCCAGGAAGAACAGCATAACACACGGCCGCAAGGTCCGATTCCTCCAAGCATCTTCGCCTCATCTCGAACGCCAATCTGACGAAGCTCAATCCGAGTTCGAAAAATGCTGGCTAGATCCTTGACCAGCTCTCGGAAATCAACTCTTCCTTCAGCTGTAAAATAAAAAATAATTTTATTGCGATCAAACGTAAATTCCACATCGACCAGCTTCATTTTGAGGCCATGGTCTTTGATTTTATTTAAACAAGTACCGAATGCTTCTTTGGCTGCACGCTTGTTCTCATCTACCACACGAGCATCTGTCTCACCTGCTACGCGGATGACTTTCTTCAGCGGCAATACCACATCGGACTCGCCTACTTCCTTCTTACCAACTACAACCTTACCGTACTCTACCCCCGCGCTGTCTCCACGATAACGCAGTTTTCTTTCTCAATGGGAAGGTCCAGGGGATCGAAGTAATAAATTTTGCCCGCTTTTTTGAAACGGACACCCACTACACTATACAAAAAATTAACCCCCTTGTAAGCCAATCCCACTTCGTCTGAAGCCCTATCTTCTTAAGGAACCCCCGAAGTTATAACCGTTCGCATATGATTGGAACAACCTGCCCTCTCCCAGTCTTATGCCAAACCGATCAAAAATTGCTCCAGACAAAGCTGGCCATTGACATTGAAACGCAATTTTTTTCTACATGCCGCGGCCGAATCCATATAGGAGACCCACTGATCTGTACTGCGGGTTCGAGCCAATTGAGACAGCATGTCCAACTGATCTATAAAAACGATATGTTCATGCCTACCGTACTGAATATAAAGCATATCTCTAAACCATAAGTGGAATAGACTAAGCAGCATATCCAGATGTTCTGAGAGTCCGGTTTTGAAAAGCTTCTGCTGTGCAGAGATCAAAGATGTACTTCCTCTACCCAGGGACTCCTTCCCTAATTGTAACATTACGTTTCTAATTTCTGCAAACCAATTCTGCTGGAGAATTTCTCTACATGCTTCCAAACCTGACGCTAAATGGACTGCAGAACGAGCTAGATTAGCCGGATGTCCTTCCGAAATCAATATTTGCAGCATTTCTTCCGGAATAAGCGCGTTAAATGGAACGAGTTGCGCACGAGAACGAATGGTTGGTAGCATTGCCTGCCCGTTATCGGTAATCAGAATGCCTACTGCAGGCACCTGAGGCTCTTCTAGAAACTTCAGCAAACTATTGGCCGCCTGGACCGTCATCTTTTCAGCTTGCTCTATAATGTACACTTTAGGATGTCCAGCCTCTGAACGATAAGAGAAAATACGCTGTAAATCCCGAATTTGATCAATTTTGATGTTATTTCCATCCGGAGCAAGCATAGTTAGTTCAGGATGATTACCATGCTCTACCTTTCTACATTCTAAACATTGACCGCAGGCATCATCCTCTAGCTCTGTACAGAATATAGCCTTGGCAAACGTAATCGCTGTCTGCAATTGCCCGCTGCCCGATGGCCCACTGAACAAATATGCATGGCTGATCGCCTTACGCCTTAAGCTACTCTGTAACATCTGCTTCGCTGCCTGCTGACCCATAATTTGTTGAAAAGACATACTTCCTCCTCAGAAGCTTAAATTAATAAGCATTCCCCGAATTTCACCGACTTGTTGAAGCAGTGTAATTTTTCCATCCTCGGTCTCAAGCAGTTCATCCGCCATTAATAACAGGGCTGCATCGACCTCATCAATCAATTTATACCGTTTGCCCCGTCCTCTGCGATCCCATCCCCGGGTTTCTTTCATAGAAACACCGCGACGTACCGTCTCCTCCAAAAACCTCTTTACGAGCTGCTTATAGGCTTTGAGTTCGCGGATCGTCATGGATCGAGCCAATCGGTCACCCTGCATTTGAATTTCACTTAATCTACGGTTCAATTCAGCCTGTGAAGCTCGTTCACCCTGGTGATTCATCATATCGGAGAAATTTTTGGATTGAACCGGCTTGGAGCTGGAATCGGAAGAACTGATACCGCTCTGCATTGGCCGGAACCCAGGATTGATTTTCATGGATACGCCTGCTTTCTATTATAATACGTGTTATAAAAATCCGTTCTCAGTAGGTCAATCGCCCATCAGCACAGTGCGCATTGCGCCTGTGCGTGAAATCAACCTGTATATGAGCTGTATAAACCTCTATATATAATGGTAGAAAAAAATCACCATCATGTACCATTTGTGCAATTCTAGAATAGTCAGCCTTCGTCCAAGAAGAGCCGTCCTGTAGAAGAGGTTGTTCAGAAGGTTTTTGAACACACACTAATGTGGATTATTTTCCTTGGACGAAGAACGTCGATTGTTGAATCTCAAGAGGACGTAACTTTTGGAAATTACGACCTTGAGAAATAAAGCCTTTTTGTATGAATCATTCCAGGCTCAATGGAGATTGCTTAATCGCTTAGAAGTGTTCAAAACGATCAACTGGCAGAACAAATACGGTTGCTCCACCGACTTGAACTTCAACAGGTAGCGGCAGGTAAGAGTCGGTTGTACCACTCATTGGCGTAACTGGCGTTACGAGCTGTTCACGAACCTTACAACTGCTGCGAATGACGTTCATTACGGATTCGACCTGACCATCATCGACACCGATCATAAACGTCGTGTTGCCTGCCTTCAAAAACCCACCGGTACTGGCCAGCTTCGTAGCTCTATAGTTCGCTTTAACCAGGGCGCTGGATAATCGGTTGCTGTCTTTATCCTGTATAATCGCAACAATTAGTTTCATCCTGCATAACCTCCTTCAATAATAAGCACTTCATAAATGCCATGTTTATATATTAGACAATTACTCGTCAAAATCCTTCAAAATCCCTGTCTTAAGCGACAAAATGATTGAAGCGAAAACCTCATCTGGCGTAAGAGAAGCATCAATGATCTGAATTCTCTCCGGAAATTGTTCTTTTAGAAGGAAATAACCTTCACGTACCTTTCGATGAAACTCCAGACTTTCCAAGTCTAGACGATTTACCTCACGTCCAGCATGAGCATCGATCCGGGCAAGACCCTTTTCGGGTTCAATATCCAGATAAAGTGTAACATCCGGCATCAGATCACCGATTGCGAATTGATTAATGGCCCATACTTGATCCATGCCAAGTCCGCGAGCATACCCTTGATAAGTCAGACTGCTATCAACAAATCGATCGCAGATGACCATTTTGTCTGCCTTGAGTGCTGGCTCAACTTTCTCTGCCAAGTGTTGACTACGTGCAGCCGCATAGAGCAGCGCTTCGGTTCTTGCATCCATTGACGTATGAGAAGGGTCAAGGATGATGGCACGTATTTTCTCAGCAATTTCAATCCCACCAGGTTCACGAGTAACTAGCAATGGTATACCCTTTTCTTCCAAGTAAGAACCTAACCTGCTGATCATCGTTGTTTTTCCGGAACCCTCTCCCCCTTCTAGCGTAATGAATTTACCTCTGCCCTGCATATGCTTCCCTGCTTTCTATATCGATTATTGCGTCTAATTGTGTGATCATGAGTAATGCGTATTGTGTAATAAGTATGCTCTGTATAAGCTCAGCTAAATATCTTCTACGACTTCCTCTCTTGAGACAGCAATTCATGAAGATCGCCGTTAGTTGAATTCACATAGCTGAATTTATCATGCTGTACAATGGGCTCTATACTCCAGATTATGAAGCAGCCCACCTGAAGGTGTATGCCCATGTACACAGAACCCTCACTGTCTACTTTGGTACAAGCTCTATTTATATTACTATACATGATCGACGGCTGATGGTCAGCAATTCCCTTATAATCATGTTCAAAAAGGACAACCTCTTAGATTTTTCAAGTGGTACACCTCAGATACCGTAGAGCACCCATACCCAGAGCGGAAGCAGCATGGAACCAATAATCGCACTCATGATCATCGAAACAGAGCTTAATGCCACAGCATTCTCTCCATACTCGAAAGATCTGGCCATCCCAAGGGCATGAGATGCTGACCCTAGACCAACCCCATAGGCATGGCTGCTCTTTATTTTTGCCCACCTTAATAGCATTGGCCCAAGTAATATTCCCGAGAAACCTGCAATCATCACAAACAGTGAAGTAAAAGAGGAGTTCCCGCCAACTTGATCAGCAAGTTGAATGGCAACAGGTGTAGTTACGGATTTGGGTAAAATGGCGATAACCATCTCTTTCGGATACCCTAGCAGGATTGCAACCGATGCACCTGAAAACATGCCTGTAATGCTACCTATAATAGTGCCACCTATAACGGGGAAGATATTCTTTTTTAACATATGGATATGTTTGGATAAAGGGAACGCCAAGGAAACAACAGCTGGTCCGAGCAGTTCCTGAATCCATTGCCCCCAAGCATATACGTATCTAGCGAGATATCTGTTATAACCAAAATTAGAACAAGGACAACCGTTGTCGTTAGAACAGGCATCACAATAGGCCACTTCAATCGGCGATACACATATGTCGCTCCCGCATACATCACAATCGTCAATATAATCATTCCTAGTCCAAGGAGGATGGATGACATGAGAGTTCCTCCTTACGCTGATACTTTGCCCGCCAAGCTATAATCCAATGACTAGTCAGAGCAGATAACAGACAGGTGATTAGTGTGCTTACGATTAAACCGAGGACAAGTAAGATGGTATTGGCTCGGAAGAAATCGAAATGATTGATAATACCGACGGTTGGTGGAACAAATAACAATTGTAGATTGGATTGAAGCCAGGATGAGCCTTCTTCACCCCAGCTGATTTTGATCCAGCCTAGTTGAATGACAATGAACAAAACTAACATTCCTATAATGCTACCCGTAAGCGGTAGATTGAGTATAGTTTGAATCATGTTTCCTATCCAATAGAAGCCATACATACATATGACTTGTAGGACTATTCCTATATATTTTTTTAGCGGAATACCCAACGGTGTACCTTCTTTCTCTTTACCTAAAATAAATAACTCTCTGTGGAAAAATTAATATTATAATCGCCCAGCGGTATCGGTATAAATAGCTGTTCTATTCCCTAAACCAAGGTCATCGCTCTAACGTTAAGTCTCCCCTGCGGATAACAAGTTATATGTCCCAGAAGTCCACCTCGAAGGGTAGTTCAAGGGTAGAACTTTAAACTTCTAGCTAATAGCGTTGGTTCCCATTTCTATCACCCATTTATTGAAACAAAAATACTTGGCACCTCTATGCCGTTTCATCTTCTGTGGCTAAAATAAGTTTCACCAAGATTTTGGTGGCTATGCGTCCATTAAAGCGTTACGCGAGTTGGCTTTAGAGCGTTGCGAGACAGCTGGGTCGCCTACTTTTGTTTGTCCTTCATTACCTTCATCGTTTGCAGAGAAGCGTCCGCTACACCATGGAACTTGGCTCCCTCATCCCGCAGAAGCTGTATACGCGCAAGGATCGTTGGGCTGATACGCTCCCCAGGATATACGAGAGGAATGCCTGGAGGGTATGGAATAACCATCTCTGCAGAACGGCATCCAGCACATTCATTAATAGTTACTTCTATGGTGTGCTCTTCTCTGATGGGCTGGAGTGAAAATGGGATTGGCTCCGAGTGAGACACCTTTTCTTGAAAATTGTTCCACGTGGAAATGTAGTGCTTCTCTTCTCTCATATGCTCCTCTGAGCCCTCAGACGAGAGCGAACCGTTCTCAGCAGCAGAAGCTAAGCTGATGTCCTGCAAAGCCTGTAACACATGATGGGCATCCTCCTCTGTAGAGCCCAAGCTGAAGAGCAAGACGACGTACCGTTCGTCGCTCATCTCGGGTATGCAGCCGCGCGCTTCAAGCTGCTGCTGCAAGCCATAACCGCTCAGTATTCCTAACCCGTCATAAATGACGGCCTTGAATGGATCCTGAGCGGTGTATCCTGCGGCGGCGTGGCCTAGCTCTGCCGCCGCCGCTTGCCCATGCATCTGCTCTGGCTGTGCAGCAGATGCATGGGCGGTTTGGTCAGCCGGCTCTACTTCGGCTGACAGCCCTTGCTGCTGCAGCGCCGCAGGCTGCAGCAGTTGGAAGCGCGGCAGCTCCGCGAGGCCGCGCTTGAAGGTGTGCACGGCGGCGAGCCCCGCCGTGAAGGTCTGCGCGCCCTGCACATGCAGGAGCCGGCGCGCAAGATCGAGCGAAGCCATCACAGGGTATGATGGGCTTGAGCTCTGCACCATGGCCAGTCGCTGACGCAGCAGGGAACGGTTAATCCGTGTTCCCTGAACGTGCAGCATGGCTCCCATGGTGAAGGCAGACAGCATCTTATGCGTAGACTGCACTACACCGTCCGCTCCGCAGGACAGTGCAGATGCAGGCAGCTCCGGATGCTGTCCATAATGCGCGCCATGCGCTTCATCCACGAGCAGCGGCATGCTGGCCTCGTGGCAAATACGGGCAATGGGCGACAGATCAGCGCCCATCCCATAATAGTTAGGCAACGTGACAAGTAGTCCCTTTGCTTCAGGATATGCCTGGACAGCAGCTTGTACCGTCTTAACAGACGGCATAACGGCAAGTCCAGACGTAGGATCAACCCAAGGCTCCATGAATACAGCCTTGGCACCGGCCAGCATCAGCCCATGGATAACGGACTTGTGTACATTACGTTGTACCAGCACGATACTTCCCGGCTCATCACACACGGTTAAGAGCAATGATAGATTACCAGCTGTACTCCCCCAACTAAAAAGAAACTTTCTTCAGCACCATAACAATCCGCTGCCAACTGCTGTGCCTCCAAAATAACCCCCTCCGGATGATGTAAATCATCCGTACCCGAGATCTCCGTCACATCCATACGCATCATCTCTAGAAATGCTCTCGTAGGTACAACATTAGACTGGGACTGCCTCTCCTGATGCTTCTCTTCCCATAGCGTAGTATCTTGTGGAGACTTCTGTCTTTTATAGGCAGCAACAACATGCTCTCCCTCTACTATATCTACTTGTGATTGCTCTAACGGCTCTCTCCCTAAATGGCTCTCATTATACTTTGCAGCTTGATCATCAGAATGTACATGTTCTTCCTTTTGCAATACAGCTCGATATACTTGTCCATTTTTGTGTCCGGGTACATGAAATGAACGTTGTCCAGAGTTCCGATATGCGAGTAATGCTTCATACAACGGTGCACGATGTGATTCCAATTCCATATCTTACCCTTCCCATATGCTCAGTATTTTAATAAACCTAGTACTAGTCCATCATTCTTTTCAGTTTCAAATTAACACTGACTTCATAACTCTTCCTATATGATATACGATAAAATATCAATTTAACGGTATTCCTCTACAAGCCCAATTACAATTTGGGTTCGCTATGTCTTCTCCAGAACGATATTCCTTCTAGTTGTAGCTCTTACACCAATGTTCCTCCGTCCGTTGAACCAATTCATTTCCTAATTCAATTTCCATTTTAGCATATCCCTTTTTAACGCACTCAAGAGATGGTCTCCCTCAAACCCCTGAACACACAGAAAAAAGACCCTCACGGGGTCTCGATCATACCTACACCTATATATTGTATGTTGTCTTTAAGCGTTCTTTTGTACCCATATTTGCTTCATCTGATGGACAAAATAGTTGTACTTTGCATCCTGTGCATCGGTATGAACCATTTCAGCTTCACAAGTATCACATATAAATTCGGATACAATAAAAATGCCGTCTCGTTTACGTTGCTCGCATATGATACATGTGTGTTCGGCGTGTCCTTCCATCAACCATCCCACCTTGTTTTACGTTTACTATCAGTATTGCACAGTTTCTATTATTTTAAACCTTTTCATAGTGCATTTCTTTTACAAAATATATATATTCACTTCTCCCCTCTTGGGTGTCTGTACCTATAATAAACATCATCATCACTTTAGAAAACGTCTATTCATGCCTGTTCTACAAACTTATTCTGGATTACATAGTCGATGTGCTTAAGATTTAAACGATAAATACCACCCATTAGGATGCACTCCAAAACTAATATTCTATTATCTTAAAAAATCTTTGATTTACAGCCGATATATAATACATCACCATTGGAAACTGACAGTATGTCTCATCGAGAGTATAATTGATTCTAGACTCGCTAAGGTTAAACATCTTGTATATCATCTCATCATGACTTACAAGGTTCATATAAGCATAAGGACTCACACCACATCTAGATTGAAGCATCTTGCACATCAACGTGATCCCTGAAGGAGGATTTGTCCACGTATGGTCGCCGAACCGGAGAATAAAGCTACATTCTATCAATACCGGCTTCTGAAAAAAAAGGTCATCGCTCGTAGTGTCATCTACAGCTATCTCTGCTTGCCTGTTATCATGCTATTTTTTAATCTACTCGCATTCTCCTGGATGGGTCTCTTATCTTTTGTACTGGCAGGCCCCATTACAATTTGGATTCACTATGTCATCGCTAGAACGATACTCCTTCTAGTGCGTAGCTCTTACACCAAACGCTGGCGTTGGAGCCTCCGTATGCCTTGGCTCGGGTATATCCCTGACCAGCATTTCAGCTACCGTATGTTTGTACGCGTACACTTTAATATTTGCTGGATTGGCCTATGCATCATCACAGTATGTCTGATCTGGTCACCGCTTTCTTTTTCGTTTGCGCTAATATTCTGGCATATCTGGCTGCTTGTCCCTCGTTTATATGTAATTCTGTTTCTTT
The DNA here is from genome assembly GCF_003268635.1 of Paenibacillus sp. DCT19. Classification (NCBI taxonomy): domain Bacteria; kingdom Bacillati; phylum Bacillota; class Bacilli; order Caryophanales; family Paenibacillaceae; genus Paenibacillus; species Paenibacillus sp. DCT19. Next base: position 18,801 of record NZ_CP029639.1, on the reverse strand, counting down.
CCAGAGAACGCAAAGATGGTCTGATCAAATTGACTAATCAAGATGTTTCTTATTATCTTCAATAATGAATCCGGTCTCATTCTGATTGAGAACCATCCCTTTTAGTACTACATATTGCTTTGCTAATTCATCTTTTCCTTCTACTTTATTTCATGTTCAATCAATACATCAACCAACATAGCAACAAAGGTTATCCACAGTGGATAACCTTTGTTTATTTCGCCTAACTTCTCCTTTATCCACACGCTGGGTACAATCCATCAGAGTTATCCCCAACATTTAGTTTCAATTTTGCTTCATATCATCCTGCCCTCTAGCTACTTTGTCGCTCACTCTTCTCCTCGATCTAAGGGGACTGCCTAGGTCAAACCGGAGGAAAGTGAGAATGGACGTCAAAACTCATGACCTTTATGACCTAGGCTACATATGACCGACACCGCACTTGCTCGGCTTCTGTACCTCTCTATTCCTTAAATATCCGTGATACGCTTTACCTTAATGCTTCTGTCTTCCACTACCCCATCTGCGCTTAATTCCCCATTGGCTACCTTAGTCTTAGTCGTGAGCAGATCGCTAATCGTCATTAGGCTTTTCCGTTCAATTATGAGGTTATTGGATAGCAAATGATCAACTGCATCTTCTCACACCAAAATAAAATCCATTACATGCAAACAAAAAAGCACCCGTCAATGTAACGAGTGCTTTTGTATATAGGCTTGAACTCATCAATCTAAACTACTTCATGATCATGCACGGACATCGCTAGTCCTCGTCATCCAATGATTTTACAGTCGTTTGAGCTGTATCATTCTTTGGAACCATTAGCGTAAAGAATCCATCATGCACAGCTAACTGTACGATATGTCCCTCTTTAGCAAATACACGTAGGGAACTTGAGGTATTGGAATTACTCTTAGCCAGCTCCTCTGTCCAGCCCCAATTTTTGATTTCGTTTAGATATACTTCAGGCAAGCTTGTGCTTTCACTAATACCAGACAATGTATATCGAACATAATCCATATCTGAATTACCTTCAGATTGGTCAGATTTATTGGCTACCTTGGGAACGGGGAATCCTTTTTCATTAACCGCTCCTTCATAAGAAGTCCATGCGACTCCTGTTTCACCGCAAGCGGTTAGTATAACCAACATGCAGATCATAAGAAATGAACATAGTCCGAGTCTTCGCCGACTTAACACACACACCCTCCTTTTCACAGCTGCACATTCCAGCTCTGTGTTGAGGTACTTTTAGCATAATTAACATAGTCCTATTATACTGGTTTTATGCTTTCTTTCCG
>NZ_CP029639.1:0-15000 GCF_003268635.1 Paenibacillus sp. DCT19 | reverse complement strand
CCCGGTTTCGGGTCTACGTCCACGTACTACATCGCCCTATTCAGACTCGCTTTCGCTGCGGCTCCGGCTCTTCACCTTAACCTTGCACGGGAACGTAACTCGCCGGTTCATTCTACAAAAGGCACGCCATCACCCCTAAAACGGGCTCTGACTTTTTGTAAGCACACGGTTTCAGGTTCTATTTCACTCCCCTTCCGGGGTGCTTTTCACCTTTCCCTCACGGTACTGCTTCACTATCGGTCGCTAGGAAGTATTTAGCCTTGGCAGATGGTCCTGCCGGATTCATACGGGGTTTCACGTGCCCCGCACTACTCGGGATCCGTCTCGGAGGGAACCAACTTTCAATTACAGGGCTTTTACCTTCTTTGGCGGGCCTTTCCAGACCTCTTCGTTTAACCGGTTCCTTTGTAACTCCATATGAGACGTCCCACAACCCCAAAGAGCAAGCTCCTTGGTTTGGGCTTCTCCGCGTTCGCTCGCCGCTACTGACGGAATCACTATTGTTTTCTCTTCCTCAAGGTACTTAGATGTTTCAGTTCCCCTGGTATGCCTCTACTTGCCCTATGTATTCAGACAAGAGTAACTGGAAATTACCCCAGCTGGGTTTCCCCATTCGGACACCCCCGGATCAAAGCTTGCTTACAGCTCCCCGAGGCAGTTTCGTTGTTCGCCACGTCCTTCATCGGCTCCTAGCGCCTAGGCATCCTCCGTGTGCTCTTAGTAGCTTAACCATTCACTCGTGTTCGAGCTGTCGCTCCGCTTGGTTTGGACTACGTCCAAATCCAAAAGTCGCTCCATTTCGATCACTCGCTCCAGCAATCTACCGTTTTTATTGAAACTTGTTTACACAAGTTCAGCTAAAAAGGAATGTTCTAATTCGCATTTACTTTCGTTTCGATATCTAGTTTTCAAAGAACAAGCTCCATGCAAAAGCAAGCTGTTTGAGAGTTTGAGCTCTCAAAACTGAGCAACGAGTGAGTAGTTTGCAGCGAAGCTGCATATTTGAATGTTTCCGCTACGGGAAACGATTCTCCATAGAAAGGAGGTGATCCAGCCGCACCTTCCGATACGGCTACCTTGTTACGACTTCACCCCAATCATCTATCCCACCTTCGGCGGCTGGCTCCTTGCGGTTACCCCACCGACTTCGGGTGTTATAAACTCTCGTGGTGTGACGGGCGGTGTGTACAAGACCCGGGAACGTATTCACCGCGGCATGCTGATCCGCGATTACTAGCAATTCCGACTTCATGCAGGCGAGTTGCAGCCTGCAATCCGAACTGAGACCGGCTTTGTTGGGATTGGCTCCACCTCGCGGTTTCGCAGCCCGTTGTACCGGCCATTGTAGTACGTGTGTAGCCCAGGTCATAAGGGGCATGATGATTTGACGTCATCCCCACCTTCCTCCGGTTTGTCACCGGCAGTCTATCTAGAGTGCCCACCCGAAGTGCTGGCAACTAAATATAAGGGTTGCGCTCGTTGCGGGACTTAACCCAACATCTCACGACACGAGCTGACGACAACCATGCACCACCTGTCTTGAATGTCCCGAAGGAAAGGTACATCTCTGCACCGGTCATTCAGATGTCAAGACCTGGTAAGGTTCTTCGCGTTGCTTCGAATTAAACCACATACTCCACTGCTTGTGCGGGTCCCCGTCAATTCCTTTGAGTTTCAGTCTTGCGACCGTACTCCCCAGGCGGAATGCTTAATGTGTTAACTTCGGCACCAAGGGTATCGAAACCCCTAACACCTAGCATTCATCGTTTACGGCGTGGACTACCAGGGTATCTAATCCTGTTTGCTCCCCACGCTTTCGCGCCTCAGCGTCAGTTACAGCCCAGAGAGTCGCCTTCGCCACTGGTGTTCCTCCACATATCTACGCATTTCACCGCTACACGTGGAATTCCACTCTCCTCTTCTGCACTCAAGTCACCCAGTTTCCAGTGCGATCCGGGGTTGAGCCCCGGGATTAAACACCAGACTTAAATGACCGCCTGCGCGCGCTTTACGCCCAATAATTCCGGACAACGCTTGCCCCCTACGTATTACCGCGGCTGCTGGCACGTAGTTAGCCGGGGCTTTCTTCTCAGGTACCGTCACCTCAGGAGCAGTTACTCTCCTAAGCGTTCTTCCCTGGCAACAGAGCTTTACGATCCGAAAACCTTCATCACTCACGCGGCATTGCTCCGTCAGGCTTTCGCCCATTGCGGAAGATTCCCTACTGCTGCCTCCCGTAGGAGTCTGGGCCGTGTCTCAGTCCCAGTGTGGCCGATCACCCTCTCAGGTCGGCTACGCATCGTCGCCTTGGTGAGCCGTTACCTCACCAACTAGCTAATGCGCCGCAGGCCCATCCTCAAGTGACAGATTGCTCCGTCTTTCCAGTTCTCTTCAGGCGAAGAAAACAACTATTCGGTATTAGCTACCGTTTCCGGTAGTTGTCCCAAGCTTGAGGGCAGGTTGCCTACGTGTTACTCACCCGTCCGCCGCTAACCATCAGAGAAGCAAGCTTCTCTTCAAGTCCGCTCGACTTGCATGTATTAGGCATGCCGCCAGCGTTCGTCCTGAGCCAGGATCAAACTCTCCAATAAAGTATTGAAAAGAGCGATTAGCTCATTTTGAATCTGACGAGATTAAAAATCTCTTTTTTTCATCCTGCAAGCAGGATGATTACTCACTCGTTGTTCAGTTTTCAAAGATCAAACTTATTTTAGCGCCGACATTCGTTCTCGTCAGCAACTTTTATATCTTATCACATCCGAACCAACTTTGCAAGCTCTTTTTTTCAAGTTTCTTTCGAAGCTTATTTGATTCGCTTGCCGCACCGTGTTTCTCGTGTTTTCTTGGCCGGAATTAGAATATACCATGTACAGATCTGGAACGCAAGCTTTTTTTGAAGAAAAGTTTTTAGATGATAAATAACGTGCTACTTTATAGATTACTTCAATAGTACCAAACAAATCTGTACAAGAGGTTCTCAAGATCTATTCAGGCTTTATGAGTTCATTAATACCTATATCTTAGACTCCTAGCCTCACGATCTTCAATTGAAGATTATTTAAAAGGCCTACTGCTCTATTTAGGATAAATCTCTTCTCTAGAGTCTTTGAGATTCTTGGATTGATGCACTCAGTAGAATAGGATGCTATACGCCAATAAACTCAGTACATCGGCAAGTTTTAAATTTGCTGACATAAAAAAAGCCCCTTAAGGGACTTTTACTTATTGTTTAGAGTTTTGCTCATTCTATCAATACTATGAACTGATAATTTCCTGAATATAAAGCTGTCTTTGCTGCATCAGATTTATAATTGTACCTTCAACAGATACCATTGGGCGGGTAGGATGGTCACGATCCGAGAAAATAATCTCCCCAATCAGGTTATTGCTGAGTCTAACCCGTATGCCATTGTGGATCTGCGTGGAACGCTGAATAAATACATTTACAATCGTTGGATCTAGTTTTCCAAACGCCTCGCTCTGAATCTGTTCTAATACCAAATATGGAGATTGTGCTTTGCGGTAGATCTTCTCTAAAGTCATCGCGTGAAAAATATCAGCAATGGCTACAATCTTCGCGTAGATATGAATCTGTGTGCCGCTTAACTGCAAAGGATAACCTGATCCATCCACCTTTTCATGATGCTGCAGTGCCGCTAGTCTGGCTCCTTCGTTAATGGCCTTCGCTTGCTTCAACACCTGATAGCCATATTTCGTATGCTGGCGGATCTCCTCCTGCTCCAGCGTGGTTAATGCAGATGGTTTATGGAGTATCTGTGGATCTACCTTGTTGTTACCAATATCGTGGAATAAACCTGCAAACGCAACTTGCATCCAGTCCTTGGACGGCAGCTCCATCCACTGTGCTAGTTGATAGGATGTAATTGCGCTCAGAACTGCATGGTGGTAGACGTAGTCGTGCTCCTGCATGACTCTCGGACTAAAAGTGAGAACATTATATTGCTTAAGGTGAACCAACATCGCTTCAAGCTGTGTACGAAGTTCGTATACGGGCAATTCTGCAGCGAGTGAAGAGAGAAAGGCGTTCTTGGTCATTGCCACCATCTTCTCATACTCTTCATGAAGTGATGTGATGATAGGTGCTGAGACCGCACCAGCTACCTTCCCAGACCGTTCTCCATTCTTCTCCCCTCCAGCATTACCTGATGCGGTAGAGGCGCCTCTAGAGCCTGTATTTCCTGCACCTGCACGTTCCTGATCAATCTCAACCTGGTGAACCATAAAAGCTTTAAGCACTTCTATATCTTTAGGCAAAATAACTTTACCTTTTTGCAACAACACGTTACCACGAAAAGTATGTACATCATTCCCCAGTTTAAGCCCTGGTTTTACTTCAGATAGGGTGATTAATCCCATATTCATTCCCCTCACTCAATGTTCTTCTATAAAATAAGACCATAGTCCCAATTTTCCATGATATTTATCATTATATTACTCGCTAATCAGGCTGTACATCCTAGATTTTGTACATGAACTATAAATAAAAAGAGGGCTCCCTAAGGAACCCCCTACTATATCTACAACTAAATCTTCTTAAACCCTAATGAACTATACTTCTGAATCACCGTTGTCTGAATCCGTAACCTCGTTATCCGTTGACGGTTCAGCCACACCTTCAGTACCTTCAGCAGCTTCTCCTGCTTCCAATCCTTCTAGCAATTCATCCGGTTCGTCTTCATTCTTGTCAATCCGGCTAACCGTCGCTACAGCATCTTCATCACGAATATGAATAAGCTTCACACCTTGCGTGTATCGACCCATGGTGGATATGCCTTCCATACTCATTCGAATCAGTGTACCACTGGATGTAATAATCATCAGGTCTTCTTCGGTTTTCACCATTTTCAGGCTAACGACAGCACCGTTCTTCTCTGTAACGTTAATGGTCTTGATCCCTTTACCGCCACGAGTCTGCATACGATAATCGCTGACAGGAGTACGTTTACCGTATCCTTTGGCGGTAACGATCAGTACATCGAGATCCTGATCAACAACGTCCATGCCAATAACAACATCATCTGTATCCAGCGTGATCCCTTTTACCCCTGTTGCGCTACGTCCCATAGAACGAACATTGGCTTCGGAGAAACGGATGGACATCCCGTGAGCTGTACCCATAATGATCTCTTGCTGTCCATCGGTCAGCTTAACTTCAATCAGGGCATCATCTTCACGTAAGGAAATCCCGATGAGACCGCCTTTGCGAATGTTAGTGTAATCCTCAAGCGGTGTCTTCTTCACAACACCCTGACGGGTAGCGAAGAACAGATACTTATCACTTTCGAATTCCTGCACAGGAATAACCGCATTCACCGATTCTCCCTGTTCAATCTGAATCAGGTTAATGATTGGTGTTCCCCGCGCTGTACGCCCAAGCTCCGGAATTTCATAAGCTTTGAGACGATACACTTTACCTTTGTCGGTAAAGAACATGAGATAGTTGTGTGAGTTGGTCACAAATAGATGCTCGACAAAGTCGGTATCTTTAGTGTCCATACCTACAACTCCACGTCCCCCACGCTTCTGACTACGATACGTGGATACCGGCAACCGTTTCACGTAGCCTGTATGCGTAATTGTGATGATGACCTCTTCACGAGGAATCAGATCCTCATCCAAGATGCTTTCTTCACCAATTGTAATCTCAGTACGACGATCATCACCGAAGCGTTCACGAATTTCTTGCAGCTCTGTACTAATAATTTCAAGTACCAGATGCTCATTAGCTAGAATTTCGCGATATTCTGCAATTTTGATCATCAATTCGTTATATTCATTTTCAATACGTTCGCGTTCCAAACCAGTGAGGCGTTGCAAACGCATATCGAGGATGGCCTGAGCCTGGTCATGACTAAGCGAGAATCGCTCAATCAATCCTTCTCTAGCGGCATCCGTATTACTGGAGGAACGAATCAACGTAATAATTTCGTCAATATGATCCAAAGCGATACGTAGACCTTCCAGGATGTGAGCACGAGCTTCTGCTTTTCTCAGTTCAAACTGCGTACGTCTGCGAATGACCTCAATCTGATGCTGCAAGTAGTGGTACAACACTTCACGCAAATTCAGAATCTTAGGTTCTTTGTTCACAATCGCTAGCATGTTAATGCCGAATGTGGACTGCATCGACGTATGCTTGTACAAGTTGTTGAGCACTACACCCGGATTCACATCTCGGCGAAGCTCAATCACAATTCGCATACCATTACGGTCTGATTCATCACGAAGATCTGTGATGCCATCAATTTTTTTGTCACGTACCAGTTCAGCAATCTTCTCAACGAGTCTCGCCTTATTGACCTGGTAAGGAAGCTCCGTAACCACAATTCGTGCTTTATTATTGTTTTCTTCAATGTTCGTCTTGGCTCTCATAGTTACCGAGCCGCGTCCAGTCTGGTACGCTTGGCGAATTCCTGAACGACCCAGGATATAACCCGCTGTAGGGAAATCCGGTCCGTGAATGTAATCCATTAATTCCATAGACGTAATATCTGGATTTTTAATCATTGCCTGTACACCATCGATAACCTCGCTCAAGTTATGAGGAGGGATATTCGTGGCCATACCTACCGCAATTCCGCCTACACCGTTAACAAGTAAGTTAGGGAAACGAGCTGGTAATACAACAGGTTCTTGCTCTTCGCCGTCATAGTTCGGCTGGAAATCGATCGTATCTTTATTGATATCTCTGAGCATTTCCATAGCAATCTTGGACAACCGTGCCTCGGTATAACGCATCGCTGCTGCCATATCGCCATCTACCGATCCGAAGTTACCGTGACCATCGACATGCATATAACGCAAAGAGAAATCCTGAGCCATCCGTACCATCGTTTCGTATACCGCAGAGTCACCATGGGGGTGATACTTACCGATAACTTCCCCGACGATTCTGGCTGATTTTTTGTGAGGTTTATCGGGTGTCATACCTAGTTCCGACATTGCGTAAAGAATACGACGGTGAACCGGCTTCAAGCCATCACGTACATCAGGCAAAGCACGGCTAACAATGATGCTCATCGCGTAATCCATAAACGACTCACGCATCTCGACGCCAATATCCCGATCTTTAATCTGCGAATTCATTTCTTCCGCCATGCTGGACCTCCTTCTTGTCCTTCAACAAACGTTCCATTCAATCAATCAGTTTTCTTTGTATGTGAAAAGCCTAACAAGGCTAAAACCGCGCAAAAACGCTACTCTTTATTATATTACTTTCACAAAAGTTACACAATTAAACGTCTGCAGGGCAATAGCCTTTCTTTTAGGAACTTTTGGCGGTCTGGGGATTAGCCCTGCCCTCCTGCCCGTTTACACATACAATGCTAGAAAATGCGGCATATGTACTGTGTATACAAGGCTGATGCCGTTCCCAATCTACGGTCAAACTACAAATTATGCAGCAAACCACACAAAACGCCATATTTCTCTATTATACCACTGAAATCATCTCTTGTCCTTTGAATTCTCTGTGCTGCTACTCTCTGAAGAACTATAAGTAAACACGAAAGGACTGATGTCTCTTGAGTATCCAGCGTGTCTCCAGTAAATGGACCAAAACGGTTGTGCTGCAACGCAGCCGTGGTGTGAGCAGGTATCTCCCTGTCACGCGTCGATACAATCGTCAAACTCTAGAACGGATGACTGAGCTGTACGAATTAAATTACATTAAGCCGGATCGAGGAACATATGGCAATGGCGTTATGAGGGTCAAAACGATACACATCATGCGAACTGCGCCTCCTTCTGTTCTAGATGACAGCATTGAAGAAGCCAATACCAATCCATCTGGCTCTATTACGGATAACGAATCTTCAGCAACTGACCATAATGTGCAGCCTGCTTCAATCCAAACCACTTCGTATGAACTGCAATATGGCACACAGCAGCACATATTCGACACCCTTGATGAACTTGAGCTTGCCCTTAACGAAAAAATTAAGGAGCACGAATATATCATCCAACAGGGTATTTCCCTGTTAAAACATGAAGGTCTACCTTTCGATTTACGGGTACTCACCCAAAAGAATCTCAAGGGATCTTGGGAAACCACCGGTATTCTAGGTAGAGTTGCCGCTCCTGGCAAAATCATTACCAACATCCATGGTGGTGGACGCTTGGCCACTTTTGAAGAATTGGTTCAGCCCCACCTTTCGAGAACAAGTTTTCACGAACTCCGAAATGAATTGTACCGACTTGGAATCCATATTGCTGTCCAATTACAACAGTCGTTCCCGAGACTCAAGGAGATTGGCATCGATATCGCGCTGGATGAATCAGGGCGGCCATGGATACTAGAAGTGAACACTTTACCCGGTATCTATGCCTTTGGGCTATTGCCCGATAAAGAGGCTTACCGCAAAATCAAGCGTTATGCTATAGCGTATGGAAGGTTGCCTTCCAAGAAAGGCAAGAGAACACGTAAAATAACTAAAACACCCACAGCCTCTTCCAAAAAACGCACACGTTAAAGAACGCGACCTCTAACCGTATAGAGATGACCAAAATAAAAAAAGGCGCCACGCAGGCGCCTATCTTCACACTCATCAAATATCGAGATTTTTTACATACTTCGCATTTTCCTGGATGAAATCACGACGTGGTTCGACGTTATCGCCCATCAACGTATCAAACATTGCATCAGCTAACATCGCATCGCTAATCGATACTTGTAGCATCGTGCGACTTTCAGGATCCATCGTTGTTTCCCACAACTGACCGGCATTCATCTCGCCAAGACCTTTATAACGTTGGACATTAAACTTCACATTTTCACCAAGACTTGCGATAATTTCATCGCGTTCTTTCTCGGAGCCTGCATAGCGGATGACCTTGTTACGCTCAATCTTGAACAATGGCGGCTGTGCAATATACACATATCCAGCCTCAATAATTTTACGCATATAACGATACAGGAATGTCAGAAGCAGTGTGCGGATATGCGCACCATCGACATCGGCATCGGTCATCAGAATAATTTTGTGGTAACGCGCTTTGGAAATATCAAAATCGTCACCGATTCCTGTTCCCATTGCGGTAATAATCGCTCTGATCTCTGCATTACCCAAGATGCGATCCAGACGTGCCTTTTCCACGTTCAAAATTTTACCACGGAGCGGCAAAATAGCTTGGAAATGACGATCACGACCTTGTTTGGCAGAACCACCAGCGGAATCTCCTTCGACGATGTAAAGTTCGCTAATGGAAGCATCCTTGGAAGAACAGTCTGCTAGTTTACCAGGCAGAGAGCTAACCTCAAGTGCACCTTTACGTCTTGTCAATTCACGCGCTTTACGAGCGGCTTCACGAGCACGGGCAGCTTGCAAACCTTTTTCCAAGATTCGACGGGAAACTGAAGGATTCTCCTCCAGGAACTCCTGCAGCTTCTCAGCAAAAAGGGATTCCACAATACCACGTACTTCACTATTTCCGAGCTTGGTCTTCGTTTGTCCTTCGAATTGTGGCTCCGGAATTTTGACAGAAATAATCGCTGTCAGACCTTCACGCACGTCATCGCCTGACAGGTTGCCTGTACTATCCTTAATCACACCGGCTTTGCGTGCATAGTCATTGATGATCCGTGTCAATGCACTCTTGAAGCCAGATTCATGTGTACCACCTTCATGGGTGTTGATGTTGTTCGCAAAAGAATAAATATTCTCCGTGAAGTTGTCGTTATATTGCAGCGCAACCTCCACTTGAATATTGTCTCTTGATCCTTCTACGTAAATCGGATTCTCGTGAAGAACCTCACGCTTCTGATTCAGGAAGGAGACATACTCAATAATTCCGCCTTCGTACAAGAATGAATTTGTCGCCCCAGTACGTTCATCCGTAAGAGTCAGGCCAATCCCTTTGTTCAGGAATGCCAGCTCACGAATACGAGTAAGTAACGTCTCATAGTCATAAACTGTCGTTTCCGTGAATATTTCTGGATCTGGATGGAATGTGACTGTTGTTCCCGTTTCTTCGGCTGTACCGATTGTTTTCAAGTCATATTGAGGAGCACCACGACGGTATTCCTGCTGATACATATGTCCATCACGCTTAACGGTCACGACTACTTTTTCCGAGAGGGCGTTCACGACGGATACACCCACACCATGCAAACCACCGGATACTTTGTACCCGCCGCCGCCAAATTTACCACCCGCATGCAAGACGGTCATTACAACCTCAAGCGCAGGGCGTTTCATTTTGGCATGTTCACCGACAGGAATACCACGTCCGTTATCGACTACAGTGACACTGTTATCTTCGTGGATCGTAACCTCGATATGGTCACAGTAACCCGCAAGTGCTTCGTCGATACTGTTGTCCACTACTTCCCAGACCAGATGATGCAGACCTTTGGCACTGGTAGAACCGATATACATACCCGGACGCTTCCGTACGGCTTCCAGTCCTTCAAGGACCTGAATTTCATTCGCATCATAGGACGGTTGATTCATAGACATGCCTTTCACCTACTTCTATAGATTCAATATCGTAAATATGCGTTAACTAAGAATACTTGCTGAAATAGAGTTCGTCCCTTCGTCTCAAGCAAGATGTCCAAAAGACAAGCAGCAGAAGGCATAAGCATTAACATAGCAGCCGTACTATAGATCAGGAAAAATGTGAGCTCGCTTCTTAAGCGTGGCTGAGGAAATAGGTGAGTAATACACAATATTTTTGGTCACAACAATAGACTTGGCTTCCTCTTCGCCAATATGTTCTACTGTTTTTTCCTGTTCAGCATACGTGACATACTGCTTGGAGATTTTTGAGGATTTCTCAATCGATATATCAAAAATAGCGACCAGTTCGGAAGAACGGATAATCTTCTCTCCGCCCAGATGAATGTACATAGACCCTCACTCCTTAGCGTTCAACCTGTCCGGCATGAACGTGATAAATACTGGCCTCTTTGAGCTTATCAACGTTTAGGCTCTCGATTCCGGTAGCTGTAATAAAGGTTTGCACCTTGCTCTGGAACGTCTCGATCAGTTGTGTCTGGCGAAATGGATCTAGCTCAGACAACACATCGTCAAGCAGCAGAACTGGATATTCTCCGATTTCTTCGTGTATCAGTTCAATCTCTGCGAGTTTAAGAGACAACGCGGTTGTGCGTTGTTGCCCTTGCGAGCCATATGTTTGTACTTCCCGGTCGTTAATGAAAAAGGACAGGTCATCCCGATGTGGCCCACTTAGCGTTGTGCCTCGGCGAATCTCCTGCTCTTTCATTTGTGATAATTTTATCATAAATTGGTCCATTAAAACAGCTTCATCTTCCTCAGCCGCTTCGCTGAAGGAAGGAAGATAGGCTAACCGCAGCACTTCTCCGCCCCCAGTAATGCCCTGGTGAATGGTTTCAGCCCATTTTTGGAGTTTCTTTATGAATTGTTTCCTTTTTTTGACGATTTTAACACCATGCTCAGCCAGTTGCTCGTTCCAGACTTCAAGCATCGTCTGGGCTGAGGCATTCTGTCCCCAGAGTTGTTTGAGTAAATTGTTCCGCTGGACAAGTACTTTCTGGTACTGCTGAAGGTGGTAAAGGTAGCCTGGAGCCACCTGCCCGATCTCCATATCAAGAAACCGGCGGCGAACCCCCGGTGTGCCTTTGACGATCTCCAGATCCTCGGGGGCAAACATAACGACGTTTAGCGCCCCGACAAAATCACTCAACTTACGCTGCTCTAGTCCGTTAATTTTTGCTTTTTTGCCTTGTTGCGACAAAGCCAACTCCAGTTGAACGGATCCGTACTTTTTGTCGACCTCTGCAACCAGTCGCGCACGTTCCTCGCCGAAACGGATCAGCTCCTTATCGCGGGATGTACGATGACTCTTCGTAAGTGCGAGTACAAAAATAGCTTCTGCAAGATTGGTCTTACCCTGAGCATTCTGACCGATCAGCAAGTTCACTGGGCCAAAAGAGTCCAGCTTCATATGCTCATAATTTCGGAATTGCTGCAGCTCAATGCTGTTGACAAACACAAGGTACCCTCCCTTTTCTTCCGTCCGTCAGGAGGCAGCAGAATTGAACTGGATTATTCTGCGGCAACTTCGAATGCGCCTTCTCCGTCCACTTCAACGATATCCCCAGGGTATAACTTACGTCCCCGGCGTTCTTCAGGCTCTTTATTCACACGTACAAGTCCTTCTTGAAGCAAAGCTTTGGCCATGCCTCCAGTTGGAATGCAATCTGCCAGCTTCAAAAACTGGTCAAGCTTAATATATTCCGTACGAATGGTTACTCGGTTCAATTGGAATTCTCCTCTCATTTTCGTTAGTTGGTAGTCCGGTAAGGCAATATGACGTAAAGGCTGTGACTGTCATCCAGTGGTTTCAAGATGATTGGGCTCATGACACCTGTAAAAGCGATCATCAGTTGTTCACTTTCCACGACTTTCAGTACGTCCAGCATGTATTTGGAGTTAAACGAGATTTTCAATGGATCGCCACTGAAATCTGCCGGTTCGATCTCTTCTCTTACTTTTCCCAGCTCAGAGGAGCTTGAAGAAATTTCGATTGTTCCAGAATCCATTGTTTGCATACGCACAATATTTGTTTTTTCTTCACGTGACAGCAAATAAGCACGATCAATTGATTCGCTTAATTTTTTGGTATCCAAAACAAGTTCTGTTTTGTATGACGTTGGAATAATTCTAGAAGTATCCGGATATGTGCCATCCAAAATACGGGAGTAGAACAATACGCGGTCAATTTTGAACAAAACTTGATTGTCAGCTACAACGATATCAACAAGCGTATTTTGGTCAGGTACGATTTTGCTAAGTTCGTTTAGCGTTTTACCTGAAATGACGACATTGTTAAAACGAATACCCTCTGCATTATCCAGCATAGCTGAACGAGTAGCAAGACGGTGACGGTCTGTTGCCACAAATTTCAACTCATTATCAACCAAACTCCACAGCACACCTGTCAAGATTGGAGTCGTCTCATGTGTGGAAATGGAAAATACGGTTTGCTTGATCATATTTTTGAGTAGATCCCCAGGGATGGAGACGGTTTGGTTCTCTTCGATGCTCGGCAGAACAGGGAATTCTTCTGGATCAAGACCTACGAGCTGAATCTCGGTAGCCCCTGCTGAGATAAAAGTGTTGAAGTTATCTTTGACCTCCATGTGTACTTCTTGGGAAGGCAATTTCTTGATAATTTCGACAAAGAATTTGGCTGGCAATACGACGCTGCCGGGTTGATCAACCTGAACAACACTTTTATCGCCATCTTCCAGAGGGATAAAAGATTGGATGGAGATGTCCGTGTCGCTTGCTGTCAACGTTACACCCTGATGATTCACATCGAATTTGATACCGCTCAAGATGGGGATTGTTGTTCGACTGGAGATTGCTTTGGATACATGCTGAATGGACTCGTTTAAATAGCTTTTCATTATGCTGATTTTCATGATTTCACTCCTAGCGAATTTTTTGAGATGTTGAGGTGTTGATTTGTGTTTTTCAAAAGCCGAAGGCGATGGTTCGAAAAAGCGTATTTGTAGATGATATCTTTAAGATCTTTTTAGTAATAATAGTAATAGGGGCACTGAATATGTGGATAAGTGGGGTTAAACCCATAAAATTAAGCCTATCCACATGTGTACACGTTGTGCATAGGCTTGGGACTTGTTCAGGTTGGATTCTTTATTTTTTCGGTTAAGTTGTTGATAACTTTATAGAGCTCCTGATCGTTTTTAATCGATTGGGAGATTTTTTCGTGCGCATGAATGACTGTGGTGTGATCTCGTCCTCCGAATGCTTCCCCGATCTTGGGCAGAGAAAAATCAGTCAATTCACGTGAAAGATACATGGCAATCTGTCTTGGAAAAGCAACGGCTTTTGTACGCTTCCGTGCTTTGAAATCTTCTAGCTTAAGGCTGTAATACTCGCCGACCTTTTGTTGGATGTCTTGAATAGTGATCATTTTTGGACGGCTGGAAGGAATAATATCTTTCAGTGCTTCAGCAGCCAGATGAGATGATACATCTTGATTCGTTAATGATGAATAGGCCACAACCCGAATCAGAGCACCTTCGAGCTCACGAATGTTGGTGTCAATCTGATTGGCAATGTACATCATCGCTTCATTTGGAATATCAAGATTCTCTGCACGCGCCTTTTTACGCAAAATGGCAATCCGCGTCTCCAGATCTGGAGGCTGAATATCTGTAATTAACCCCCACTCAAAGCGGGAGCGAAGCCGTTCTTCCAGCGTTGGAATTTCCTTAGGTGGTCTATCGCTTGAGATAATAATCTGTTTCCGTTCCTCATGCAGCGCATTAAACGTATGGAAAAATTCCTCTTGTGTAGATTCTTTTCCCGCTAGGAACTGAATATCATCAATAAGCAGAATATCGACGTTACGATATTTGTTACGGAAGCTCTCCCCACGGTTATCACGGATGGAGTTGATGAACTCGTTCGTGAATTTCTCAGACGACAAATAAACAACCTTGCTACTTGGGTCATGCTCGAGAACATAGTGTCCAATCGCATGCATCAAGTGGGTTTTGCCAAGTCCTACTCCTCCATATAGGAAAAGAGGGTTATATGCTTTTGCGGGCGCTTCAGCGACCGCAAGCGATGCGGCATGGGCAAAACGGTTGCCAGGGCCGATGACAAAAGTATCGAATGTATATTTTGGATTCAGCATGCTCAGTACCGCTTCTTCCTGCACAACCTTAGGGGTAGGTGCTGGCAGTTGCGGATCCGGTTCAGCAGGCTTGTTCTCCTCAATGACAAATTTCACATCGACTTGCTTGCCGAGTAGCTCATATACCGTCGAACCTACCAATTTGGTATAACGACTCTCCAGCCATTCGACGGCAAACGTTGTCGGTGCGGAAATGACGATGGAACGGTCATTAAGCTTCGTCGCTTTGGTTGCTTTGAACCAGGTATCGAAGCTTGGTTTGCTGAGTTTGTTTTGTATGATTGATAAAATTTGCTGCCATAAATCAGAAGTATGGCTGTCCAC